>JADHLJ010000369.1 GCA_016780745.1 Alphaproteobacteria bacterium
CCGGCTCGCTCCGGAGGGGAGCGTGTGAAGTCCGATATCAAAATGCATCATACAGGAAATCCGCCATTCTCGAAGCGCGAAGACACCGCGTCATTGGGCGCCCCGCGCGCGTTGCTAAATTTTGCATGACGCCGGAAACCCAGGTTCCCGACGCTAGCCAGCAAACGAATCAGCAATAACCGTGCCATTCGCGGATGTGTTATGTCGCGCGCCAGGCCCAGGATCGATACCTCCGGGGCTTGGCGCGAGGCAACGGCGTGCTCTAACGTCGGCCTCGGTTCGATCGGCGGGAGGATATCGCGATGAATGCCAATATCTATGATTTCATCATAATCGGCGCGGGTTCCGCGGGTTCCGTACTCGCCAATCGCTTGTCGGCGGACGGTCGGTTCAGCGTTCTCGTGGTAGAGGCGGGGCGCGCCAGCCATCCCTGGTCACCGATCCCGGTGGGTTTCGCCAAACTTATCGAAAACCCGGCGGCGAACTGGCTGTACTCCTCGGAACCGGACGAGGGATCCGGCCAACGGCGCATTCCAATCCCGCGCGGAAAGCTGCTCGGGGGCTCCAGTTCGATCAATGGCATGGTCTTCGTGCGTGGCCAGTCCCACGACTTCGATCACTGGGCACAGCTCGGGAATCGGGGCTGGAGCTATCAGGACGTCCTGCCGCTATTCAAGAAGATGGAGAGTTATGAGGCCGGCGATGATGAGTTCCGGGGCCGCGACGGGCCGCTCAAGGTAACCGACCCTGGCGAAGGCGGACCGATCTACGACGCCATGTTCGAGGCGGCCGAGCAGGTCGGTATCAAGCGCAACGACGACTACAATGGCGCCATCCAGGACGGGGTCGGTATGACCCAAGCCACCATCCGCAACGGGCGCCGCCAGAGCACCGCGCATTGCTATCTGGAACCGGCGCGCGAGCGGCCAAATTTAACCATCGTCACCGATGCGCTGACCGAGAAACTGTTGTTCGAGGGCACCCGTTGTGTCGGCGCGCGTTATCGTGTCGGCGGCGTGGTCGAGGAAGTCCGCGCCGCCCGCGAGGTCATCGTCAGCGCCGGAGCCATCAACTCACCACAACTGTTGGAGCTATCTGGCATTGGCCAGCCGGACCTGCTGCGCGGCCTCGGGATCGAGCCGGTGCATGACCTGCCGGGTGTCGGCGAGAACTTGCGCGACCACTACGCGCCTCGGATGAAATGGACGGTATCCAAACCGGGCCTCACCTATAACGACAATGGCCGAGGCTTGGCCCTGGTTTGGCAGGCGCTTCGCTACGCGGTGACGCGGAAAGGCTTTCTCGCCCTGCCCGCCGCGCCGATGCGGGCCTATGTGCATTCGCGCGAGGGCCTCGAATCCGCCGATCTGGGCATCTCCTTCAATCCCTACCTGATCGCCGAGGGCGTGCGCCTGGACAAGGAGCGCGGCTTTACCATGATCGTCCACGTGCTGCGCTCGGACAGCAAGGGCAGCATCCATGTCACCTCCACCGATCCGAGCCGGCCACCGGCGATCAACTTCAACTTCCTGTCCGACGAGAATGACCGGACCGCCCTGCTCTCGGGCATGAAGATCGTTCGCGACTGGATCAACGCGCCGGCGATGGATGACTATCGCGGCGTCGAGCTCGCGCCCGGCGAGGCGCTGCAAAAGGACGACGAGTTACTCGACTGGGTCCGGCAAACGGCGGAGACCACCTATCACCCGGTCGGCACCTGCAAGATGGGCAGCGACCCGATGGCCGTCGTCGACGATCAGCTCAGGGTGCACGGCATCCAGGGCCTGCGCGTGGCCGACGCCTCAATCATGCCGACCCTGACATCGGGCAACACCAACGCGCCCTCTATCATGATCGGCGAGAAAGCCTCGACCCTGATCCTCGCCGCCGCCGACGCGACCGGCGCCAAGGCGGCGTGATCGGGTTTTGGTAATGGTTGACGGGTTCGCGGACGTCGACGGAACACCGCGCGGGCCTATTCGCGATCCACGAAACGGGTGCCTTGGGAGAAGTCATGAGCAATAAGACAGGTTTTATCGGCCTCGGCGCCATGGGTGGGCCGATGGCGCTCAATATGCTGAAAGCGGGCATTCCCCTGGTGGTGCACGATATCGACGCCACCAAGGTCGACGCGCTGGTCGCCGCCGGCGCTGAAAAGGCCACTTCCAGCAAGGCCGCCGCCCGGGATTGTGACCGGGTCATCTGTCTGGTCGAAACCACGGCGCAGGCCACGGACGTGATCCTTGGCGAGGACGGCATCATTCACGGGGTCGAGGCTGGCAATATCGTGCTGTGCATGTCGACCATCGATCCGCTGGTGGCCAAGGAAATCGCGAGCAAGCTGAACGAAAAAGGCGTCCAGATGCTGGACGCACCGATCAGCGGCGGCACGCCGAAGGCCAAGGCGGGAACCCTGGCGGTCATCGTCGGCGGCGAGGCCGAGACCTTCGGGAAATGCCGGGACATCTTCGACGCCGTGGGCGAGCACGCCTTTCATATCGGCGAGCAAGGCCAAGGCCTGGTGATGAAGCTGATCAACAACATGCTGGGCATCACCAATACCATCGTCCTGCTCGAGGGGTTGACCATCGGGGCCAAGTCGGGGATCGGCCTGCAGACCATGTATGACGTCCTCAAGGTCAGCTCCGGCGACAGCGCGGCGGTTGATTTCCGCGTGCCCCGCATCATGTCCGGCGACTTCGCGCCGGGCGGCACCATGGACATCGTCTACAAGGATCAGGAACTGATCACGTCCTATGCCAAGGATATCGGGGTTCCGACCTTCATGGCGAATGTCAGCCAGCAGATATACCAGATGGCGCGCACCGCGGGGCTCAACAAGGAAGACTCCAGCGCCGTCATCAAAATCTATGAACAGCTGGCCGATGTCAGCGTGATTGGGAGGAAATAGACCATGGCGACCATCGTACTGATACACGGCGCCTATCAAGGCGGTTGGATCTGGCAGCCCACCGCGAAGATCCTGCGCGAGGCCGGTCACACCGTTTACGCCCCGACCCTCGAAGGCTGCGCCGAGCGCCGCCATCAATTGCGCCCCGGCATCACCACCGAGAGCCACGCGGACGAGGTCGCCAATCTGTTGTTCTACGAGGACATCACCGACGCGATCATGGTCGGCACCAGTTCCGGTGGCATGGTCATGGCCAAGGCCGCCGAGATGGCCCGCGAGCGGATCGGACGGGTTGTCTTCGCCGACGCGCTGGCACTCCAGGACGGCGAGCGGATCGCTGATTTCGTCGACCGCAAGACCGCGATAAACACCGATCTCGCCTCCGGCCCGCCCCGCGCGGATGTTGTCGGGCGGCTGTTCAAGGAGCTTGAGGAGCCGGTCAAGTCCTGGGCCATCGATCGCTACACTCTGCACCCGATTGCCTGCATGCGCGACCCGGTGGAGCTGAAATCCTTCTGGGGTCAGAAATGGGACGCCGCGGTGATCTACTGCACCGACAGCATCAACCCGCCGCAATCCCACCAACGCCGCGCCGCCGACACCCTGGGCGCGCGCTGGCACGAGTTGGTCACCGGCCACTATCCCATGTTAAGCGAGCCCGAGGCGCTGGCGAAACTGATCGTTGAGGGATAAGGCTTCAGTCTAGTTTCGGTCGCCAAGACAAATGGTAAAATGCTGTTTTGATTGACCTCAGCGACAACTGAAACGCGGATCGCGGGCAAGAACTTGCCTGTCGCCTGGACGGCAAGAGGCACCGTGCGGCGGTAAATTGTCCGTGTTCCGGTCTCGGTTCGGGAAAATTGTTACCGTCGTCCCCGCCTCCGCGCACTGATATCCGGGGAAATTCTTACCGTTGTCCTCGCGGATGCGGGGACCTCTGAAAACGGTCAAAGTTGCCGCCTTTTTCAACGGAATTGAGGCCCCCACCTTCGCAAGGACAGGCGCGAGGACGACGGTGGACATCTTCCCGGAAACAAGTGCAACCGCGCTGATACCCCGGCGACATAGATGCGGGGAGCCCACCTCAATCCGCCAGCCTCCATGCTCGCCTCCCCGCCATTGACGCTTCATCCTTCGGCGGACTATGAGTTGCCATCGTCGATTTTCCCGCGCCTCGGACGCTTTTGCCCCTCATGTCGACTCAGCCCTTCTCCGCTCGCCTCGCCGTTGATGTCGGCGGAACCTTTACCGATGTCGCGCTGGAGGTGGGGGACAAGCAGTTCACCTCCAAGGTGCTGACCACCCCCGACGCGCCGGAGCGCGGGGTGATTTCCGGCATCGAAAAAGCCGTTGCCGAGGCAGGGATCGCGCCGGGCGATATCGGGCTGCTGATCCACGGCACGACCCTGGCGACCAACGCGCTGATTGAGCGCAAGGGCGCCAAGACCGCGCTGATCACCACCGAGGGATTGCGTGACTCGGTTGAGATGGCGCTGGAAAACCGGTTCGAGCAATACGACATCAACATCGACCGACCGGACCCGCTGGTGCCGCGCTATCTCAGATGGCCGGTGACCGAGCGGCTGAACGTCAGGGGCGAAGCGCTGATCCCGCTCGACGAAACGTCCGTCACCGCGTTGCTGCCGCTGTTGGACGAGCACGGGATCGAGGCGGTGGCCGTCGGCCTCATTCATTCCTACGCCAACCCCGCCCATGAACGCCGGGTCGGAGAGATCCTGGCGGCGGCGCGACCCGACCTTTCGATCACGCTCTCCTCCGAGGTCTGCCCAGAGATCCGAGAATACGAGCGGCAATCCACCGCCAGCGCCAATGCCTATGTTCAGCCGAGAATGTCACGCTACCTGAAACAGCTCGACAGCGATCTTCGCGACCGCGGCTTCACCTGTCCGTTCCTGCTGATGACCTCGGGCGGCGGGCTGACCACCCTGGAAACCGCGATCCGGTTCCCGATCCGTCTGGTCGAGTCCGGCCCCGCCGGGGGCGCCATTCTGGCGACCGAGATCGCGCGGGAATGCGGCATCGACAATGTCGTCTCCTTCGACATGGGTGGCACCACGGCGAAGATCTGTTTGATCGACGACCACGCGCCGCAGATGACCCGCACCTTCGAGGTTGCCCGGGTCTATCGCAACCTCAAGGGCAGCGGCCTGCCGGTGCGCATTCCGGCGATCGAAATGGTGGAGATCGGCGCCGGTGGCGGCTCCGTCGCCGCGGTCGACGCCATGAGTAGGATCACCGTCGGTCCGCACAGCGCCGGCGCCATGCCCGGTCCCGCCT
>JADHLJ010000370.1 GCA_016780745.1 Alphaproteobacteria bacterium
GTCGTGCTTGGGGCGGGAGTGGCGAAGGGTACGTTCTTCGCGCATTTCAAGGACAAGGACGCGCTGATGGATCTATTGGTGGGGGGGAAGATCGATGCCTGCCTTGATGCGATCGAGAAGCGTCCACCTCCCGAGACCATCGATGACCTTATCGAAACGCTGGCCCCGCTACTGACGGCAATGAGTAGCGAGCGCTATGTCTTCGACGTGGTGATTCGACATTCCGGCGCGGCGGCGATCGAGGAGATTGGCGTGATCGCAATGACCTTCGAACGCCAAGTCCGCGTGATCGCCGATTGGCTCGCCGATGGCCCTTTTCGACGGGACGTGCCTCCCGCCCTATTGGCGGAAGGGGTCCAAGCATTCGCGATTCAGTCGATTGCGCTCAAGTTCTGCGCGCTGCACAGCCAGGACAGTATGATGGACCGGCTGCGGGACTATCTCACGGCTTGGCTTTTACCAACCGACCCGACACACTGATCCAGATTCGGCATCGAGTCGCCGCTTGGAGTCCGACCTCAATCCCCGGTCAGCTTCGGACGCTTACGCTCACCATAGGCTTTCGAGGCGATCTGGTGATCGTCCGTGGATTGGGCTAGCAGGAATTGATCGACATCGGAATGCATGACCGCCCGGTCCAATGCGGTCGCGTAACTGTTGATCGAGCGCTTGATCATCTGGGCGGCGATATGCGGCTTGCCGGCGTAGAAATCAGCCATCTCGCGAGCCTTGGCCATAAGCGCGTCCGGTTCGGCCATCTGGTCGAGAATGCCCCAATCCACCAGAGCTTGCCCCCGCACATGCTCGCCGCCGATCATCAGGCGTTTGGCGCGCGCCGGGCCGACGAGATTGACGCAGAGCGGCATTGCCCGCCACATCAGGTTCATGCCGAGATCAACCTCGGGGAAGAACAGCAGACTGTTCTCGGTGCCGACCCGAAAGTCACAGGCCAGCGCGAAACAACCGCCGCCGCCGGCCGCCGCGCCGTTCCAGGCGGCGATGGTGATCTGATCCATCTCCAGGATCGCCTGGATCGCTCGCTCGCCGATCCGGCGCTTGCGGCGCTTACCGATCAAAGGCGCCTCGTAGCTTTGTCCCGCGTCGCTCAGGTCCGCGCCGGCGCAAAAATTCTTCCCCGCGCCGGTTAGGATTACCACCCGGGTTTCGATATCGTCCCGGAACGACAGCGCCGCCGCTTCAACATCGGCGATGACCTCATAGGTCAGGGCATTCGCCCGCTCCGGCCGGTTTAGGGTGACGGTCGCGACCTCGCCATCCCGCTCGATCTTGACATGCTCATAGGTCATGCCGCCCGCAATCCCTTGAAACGGGGGGCGATCTCACCCGCGAAACGGCGCATGGTGGTCTCGCGCATATCGGTCGGCCAGCCCTCGCGCGCGCAATTCAGGATGAAATGATCAAAGCCGAGATCGCGATAGGTCTCGATCTTACCCGCGATGGTTTCCGGCGACCCAATCAACTGGTTGTCCATGAAACCATCGAGGTTGTTCGGGTCCGCCATCTTGCGCAGATTGCCGAAGGCCTTGGAGAACTGCTCGTAGCCGGCGATATCCTTCCAGTGGTCCGCGTCGGCCTCATAATGATCCGCCTGAAGCGCGAAGAACGCCGCGAGATAGGGGCGTGAGGCCTCCCGCGCTTCCTCGTCGCTATCAGCGATCACGCAATTGGTCGAGATCGGCCGGTCGCCCCGGGGCTTGAAGCCGATCTCGTCGGCCCGCTCTTGCCAGGCACCGGTGACCTTGGACAGCATATGTGGGGGAAATTGCGTGTTCAGCAGCAGCGGCATGCCCATATCGGCATTGCCCGCGGCGCTTTCCCGGCTGCCCACCGCGCCATAAAAATGGATGCGATCGCGTACCGGCTCCGGGCGCAGCGCCACCGTGCGGCCAATCCTGAAATGCTCGCCCTCGTGATTGAATTTCTCGCCCGAAAGCGCGCGATTGATGATGCTCATCGCTTCCTTGAAGCGCTCCTTGGCGGTGGACATGTCGACGTCGAAAGCATCGTATTCCAGCTTCGCCGTACCGCGTCCGAACGCCAGGTGCAGCTCGCCCGAGCAGAAATGGCTCAGCATCGAGATTTCCTCGGCGAGCCGCAGCGGGTTGTACCAGGGCGCCACGATGACCGACGAGCCAAGGGATAGGCCCGGGCAGGCCGCGGCCAGATGCGACATCACGACGATCGGGCTGGGGGTCGGAAAGTAGTCGGTGAAATGATGCTCCAGCACCCAGGCGCAATCAAAGCCGAGCTGATGGCCGAGCCGGCAATCGTCCAGCATCTGGCTGTATCGGGTGGCGTCGGTCTTGTCGGTGTCGCTGGCCGCCGCCGCCGCCGTAAAGCCGAATTTCAGGTTCTTCGCCGCCGCCATCGCGCGCTCCCCAGGGATCTTGAAAAGACTATCCATCCAGGATCGCCTCGCGGGCTCGTCGGGGCAAGCATCGCGTCCCCACTAGCGCATAGCCGCCATATATATGATTCAAAAACAAGACGATGGCTCGCGCCAGGGCTTCCCCGCCGCGCGACAATGAGCGATCCTTGCTCCAAGCGGATCGGAAACCGGTAACCCCAGGCGCATCCCATGACAGCGATTGCAAGTGATCTGAACTCCCGGGCCTTGGCCGCGCTGCACGACGCCCTGGCGACGGCGAACCAATCCTCCGCGCTCGAACCGGCACTCTCGGCGATTAGCGCGGCGGCCTGGACCTCGCTGGGCGATCCGGCGGCACATGAGCGGCCTGGCGCGTTGAAAACGGGCGAGCATCAATTCGCGGTCTCCGGCTATTTCATGGCGGCGCCCGGCGGCGAAGAACTCGTCCTGGTCGCTGAACACGGATTTCCCGAGGAGCAACACCGCCTGAGGATCGCCTCGGGCCTCGCTCATCCTGGTTGGGTGGCGCAAAATCGGAAGCCGCTACTATTGGCGAACACGGACGAGGATTCCGGCTTCAAACAGATCCTGAAGACCGCGCGCATGGGCTCGGCGATGTACAGCCCGCTCATTCATGGCACTGAGTTCATTGGCCTCCTGATCACCGCGTCCCAGGCGCGCAACACCTACGGCGCGGAGGATCACGCCCTCCATCAACTCTTCGCCGAGGCGGCGACCGCCGTCTACATGGCCCATGACGGGCCGGCGTTTAGCGCCGCGCTTTGAGTGGACGCGTAGTGCCGTCTCGAAGGCGATCTTCCAGATGTTCCGCCGCCACCCTAAACGTCGATTCCACGCTGATGCGTTGACGGCACCAGTTCCTTGACCTGGCCGGCGCGTTTCTCCAGCCAGTATTCATACGGGCTCGGCATCAGGGCAAACGGCGTCTCGGCGCCGAGCTTCATCGCCGCGTCCAGGGGCCAGTTCGGGTTGTGCATCGCCTCGCGGGCAAGCGCGATCAGATCCGCCTTGCCGTCCTGGAGGATTTGCTCGGCCTGGTCGGCGTGCACGATCAAGCCCACCGCCATGGTCTGAATGCCCGCCTCGGCGCGCAGTTTATCGGCATAAGGCACTTGATAGCCGTATCCGACCGGGCCGGTGCCGACCACCGGAGCGCCGCGCATGCCGCCGGAGGAGCAGTCGATCACTTCGATACCCTTGTGCTTCACGATCCGGGCGAGACGCACATTCTCGTCCGGTCCCCAGCCGGCGTCGTCCTCGACCGACAGACGTAGGAAGAGCGGCTTGTCCTCCGGCCAGTTCGCGCGCACGCATTCCACCACCTCGATGGCGAAGCGCATCCGGTTGGCTTCGGAGCCGCCATAGCCGTCGTTGCGCCGGTTGGCCTTGGGAGAGAGAAACTGGTGAACGAGATAGCCGTGGGCGCCATGGATTTCGAGAACCTCGAACCCGGCCTCGTTGGCCCGCCGCGCGGCATCTCCCCAATGCTGCACCACGTCCTGGATCTCATCGATCGAGAGGGCACGCGGTGCTGGATCGCCGCTGTCGCTCTCGCCGCTAGAGGATACCAGTTCCCAATCATCCCAATCGTCGACTTCCGGAGTCTGGATCAGTGGCTTGCCGCCTTCCCAAGGCCGGAACCGGCGGGCCTTGCGACCACTATGGCCGAGCTGAATCGCCGAAGTCGCGCCTTGTTGTTGGATGAAGTCGGCCAGACGCTTGAAATGCGGGATGAAATCGTCATGCCACAGGCCAAGATCACCGACCGTCCCGCAGCCCCGACGCTCCACCTTGGTGGACTCAACGAAGACCAACCCGGCCCCGCCGGCGGCATAACGTCCGACGCTCATCACGTGCCAGTCGGTGGGATATCCCTTAACGCCGGAATATTGATGCATCGGCGCGATCACCACGCGGTTCTTCAGCGTGGTTCCACGGATCTGGTGCGGCGTGAACAGCAAGGGAGCGGCCATCTGCTAAATCCCGATGGTTGAGGTCGCGAGGATCAAGCGCATAGCACGACGGCGGGACCGCGCGAAACCCGCGGACAGTCATATCACGTCCTGGCTAGCCCCAGACTTGCGCCGCCACACGCCTGAAGTTACCGCCCAGAATTCCCTGAATATCGGCGCGGGGAACCCCATGGGCGAGAAGTTCGGCGGTCACTTCCTTCATTTGCCTTGGCGCGGCGCAACGGACAGCCCCGCCCGGATATTGCTCCGGCGGCCAGAAGTCGGCATTCGAACCCAAGGTGGCGTTGAAGTCGTCTCCTCCGCCCTCCTCGCCGGGATCACCCGAGAGGTCTTGGAAATAGTCGATACCGAGACCCACATGCTCTGCGCCTATCAAGTCGATGTAGTAGAGAATATGCCGGGCCATGGTCGCTGAACTGATATCGTCGTCACCAAGGAACAGCCCGATCCCATTGACGCCAACGACCCCGCCGGTGGCGGCGCAGGCCCGGGCCTGATCATCGCGAATGTTCCGCTCGTGATCTCGAAGGGCCCGCGGATTGGAATGCGAGAAGATCACCGGCTTATCCGAGACCTCCATCGCCTCCATGGTGGTCCGATAGCCGGTGTGGGAACAGTCGACGAACATGCCGACGTCGTTCATCTCGCGGATCACGGCGCGGCCAAAATCCGTAAGACCTGTGTCCTCGTCATGACAACCACCGCCCGCCGCGTTGTTCAGGTTATAGGCGAACACCATCTGTCGAACGCCCAGGTCGTGGTAAAGTCGGAC
>JADHLJ010000371.1 GCA_016780745.1 Alphaproteobacteria bacterium
CTCACATGGAGTTTATGAGCGGGCGCGGCTCTCTGAAGCGGACCACCCTTTCTGACGACGAGGAAATCGCCTTGGGTCTCGTCCCGCGCGGCGTCTACCAGCGCGGCCCCGATGGTGGGATTCAGACGATCCAGGGTCGCCCTCCGTCTGGCCCTCGCGCGCGTTTCGTCACCATGCATCACCCCAAGCGCCCGGGGCAGCCGGTCACGGTCGAGGAGGGTTCAAAGCGCTTCAATGATTTGATCAATCGCAACTATGTGATCGGTCAACCTCGATCGGAGTCGCCGGGCTCACTGGTCAATCTGAAAGGTCCGCGCGGTGATATGCGGACGGTCTACACCAATTCCGACGAAGCGGCCCAACTTATCGGACAAGGCTACACTCGGGAAAATCGCGGCGATGTGCTGGATGAAATCATGGCGGCGGCGCTTCGTGGGCAAAGCCCCGGCGGCGAGGCCGCCACGGACCCGACCGTTCCCGCGTCGACCAATATCCCGACGCTCCAGTCCCTTGATGAACTCGACGGCAAGCTCGCCGATGGGGCAATGCAGGTCGGCGACACGTTCAAGGGACCAAGCGGCAACACCTGGCGGGTGGTTGATCGGCAAGGAAATGTGGAGAAGGTCGAGGGTGATAACAGAGGTGAGCGGCGGCGCTAATGACAAAACCCCGCCCTTTGAGCTTCAACGTTCGTCCAGATAACCGGATACCCGCTCGGTGTGCCACGCGCCATCACGGTTGTCGTGGTATCGGTCGAAACAAACACGACCGAGCGGCTTCCTCTTATTGCGCCAATAACCCCTTCTCCGGCGATCGCGGTTCCCGTTTCAAAGTCAATCGAGTGGATTGCAAAGGCCTTCTTCTTCAGCGGCTCAAGCTCTGGCGGGAACTTCACAAAATTCCATTCGCCGCCGTACTCCAAGACGCAATCCAGCCGGGTCTTGTCAAACAGACTGTCAGCCTGCGCGGTGGCGGTCATAACCAGCATGGCCAGGGTGGCGATCGCAATCCTCATGCCCACAATATAGCCACGGCGGGTGCACGATGGTAGACGCGACGACAATCGACCCTTTCGAGGCGCGTGCCGCCAACCCCTCGCCATTCACTGCCCGCGCCTTGCCGACGGTGGCAACGCCTCCTAGCGCCGATCCCTTCGCCTCGCGTGCTATTCCGGCTCGCGCGTTCCCATCGACCAAGCCGCGCGCCCCTGGTGGCGTGCCCGCGCCCGTCGCTCCGCCGTCATTGCTGGATCGTGCCGGTGATGTCGCCGCCGATATCGGAGAGGGGATCATGGAAGCGCCGGGCCAAGTCCTCGGTGGGGTTCGCGATGCGGTCCAAGAAATGAACGAATCCGCGTTCTCGCTGGCCGATTGGCTCAATGAGAACGTCGCCGATCTCGGCCAGCTTGATTTCAGCAACGGCATTGAGTGGAAGCCGGGGATGCCAGCCAAGGCACCGGAGTTGCCCGAAGTCGATGACGCGGAATCCACAACCGGCAACCTGGTGCGCGGCGTGTCGCAATTCCTCACGGCCTTCATCCCGGCTGCGAAGGCCATGAAGGTAGGGGGCGCGGCAACCAAGACGGGACAGTTTGGCCGGGCCTCGGTTGCTGGCGCCGTTGCCGACGCCACGGCTTTTGATCCTCATGAAAAGCGGCTGGCCAACCTGATCGAGGCGCATCCCACGCTATCGAACCCGGTGACTGCATACTTGGCGGCGGACCCATCCGATACCGAGGTCGAGGGCCGGTTCAAGAACGCGGTCGAGGGCCTGGGCCTCGGCACGGCTGCTGAGGGCTTCTTCCAAGCTATTCGCGCAATCCGCGCCTCTCGTCGCGCTGGAGCCTCGCCAGACGCTCAAACCGGCATTCCCGTGGTGGATGATGCACCCGATGCCGCTCCCGCGCGCCCTGATGCGCCTGACGCGGATGTTGATCCGTTCGCCTCCCGCGCGATAACCCCCGATGACGTGGCGCAAGACATCACCCCGGCGAAGGAGCCCAAGCCAGGCGCGGAAGATGCCATGACCGCGCATCTCAAGACGCGCACGGATGAACAAGTCCGCACCCTGCAAACCGCTAATCTCGACATGACCGAGCGCGCCCTAGTCGACGCGGAAGCCGCGCGCCGGGGTATCGTGCCGCCGCCTGCTCGTGAGGCCTATCCGAAGCCCGCGCAATCCAGCCCTGTGAAGGCGGAAGCCTATCCGTCCCAAACCGTCACCAACGTAAACGGCAAGACCATCAAATGGTCGAGGCCGCTGGATATGGTGTCCTATCTCCGATCGAAAGGCGGGCTCCAGGATCAAGCCGGTGAGCTGTCGGCCATGGGGCTGAACAATGCCGCGCGTCGGTCTGAATTCACGGCAAACGAGCAAATGCTTGGGCCGCTGGTGGCCGACAACGGAATGACTTTGGACGACGCGGCGCGCTCGGCTTGGGAGGCCGGGTTTATCGACGGCGCCGATCGACCGGACGTGAACCAGTTCCTCGACGTGCTACGCCAGACCTATGAAGCCGATGACGTGGGGACAAGGGCTTTCCGTTCGGATGATCGTGACTGGCTCGCGTCACGAAATGCCGAGCGGCCTATCGAGCAAGAGGCGGCGGCGATGGGTATTGATGACTCAGGTCGATCGCTTGCGGATTTGGAGCAAGAGGTTGGGCTGGCCGCGACGCTGCGGGATGATCCGACAAGCCTATCCCGGCAAGATGTCGAGGCATCGGCACCGCTCCAGGGTGATGTCATGTCGCGTGATGGCACTGAGGCGCTGGACGCGATGACGGCGCGCGGCAAGGTCGAGGATGCCGCTGCGGGCAACATCCGGCTCGACGGCATCTCGACCGTTGACGATATCCGGAAGGTTCTCAAAACGGTTTCGGATCAGAATGCGGCATTCGGTGGAGCCCGTCGGGGTGTGGTTTCAGACGATGCCGTGCAGGCTCTCGCCGATGATCTAGGGATGACGGCTGAGACGCTGGGTAAGCGCCGGATGGGGCGGGCATTCAATGCCGAAGAGGCGTTGGCGTCGCGTCAATTGTTGGCCAATTCAGGCGAGGATCTGGTGACCAAGGCCAAGGCCGCGCGCGGTGGAAGCGATGAAGCTAAGTTGGATTTCATGCGGGCCTGGACGCGGCATGTAGCGGTACAGGAACAAGTCGGGGGGATGACGGCGGAAGCTGGCCGGGCTCTGCGATCGTTCCAGCTTGTGGCCAAGTCCGAGCGGGCAAAGCTCGCGGCCATCCGAGAGGCGGTCAACCGTGCCGGCGGAAGCGAGCATCTTGATGATCTGGCGGACAAGCTGGCCAATATCGAAGACCCGGCAACCCTAAACCGTCTCACGCGCCAAGCCTACAAGCCAGGCATCCACGATATGCTGCGGGAATACTGGATCAATTCCCTTCTTTCCGGACCAACGACTCACGTCGTCAACATGACCTCGAACGCCTTGGTCCATCTCTGGAGCCTCCCTGAAGATCTCATCTCCGCTGGGTTTGGCAAGCTTCACGGCGGGGAAAAGATGTTCGCCAGCGAGGCGGGTGTTCGCGCGTTCTCAACGGTCGAGGGCGTGCGCGACGGCTTCAAGGCCTTCGCCACCGCGATGAAAGAGGGCCGGGGATTCGACAACACCTATGGCAAGCTGGAGGGCAACCATCAAAACGCTATTCCTGGCGCGATCGGTGATGTCGTCCGTATTCCGACGCGTATGTTGGAAGCCGAAGATAGCTTTTTCAAAATGCTGACCTTCCGCACCGAAATCAACGCGCTTGCGGTGCGTGAAGCGAAGCGCCAAGGCCTCAAGGGCGCGGACTTCGCCAAGCGTGTCGGTGAGTTGAAAGCCAACCCCACGGATGAAATGGTTGATGCGGCGATCCAGCGGGCGCGTGAAAACACGTTTACCAATTCGCTGGGCAAGGCGGGCAACGCTCTGTCCCTCGCTCGCCAGCACGTTCCCGGCGCGGGCTGGGTGGTGCCGTTCCTCAAAACGCCCCTCAATATCCTGAAGTTCGCGGCCCGTCGCACGCCTCTCGGCATTGCCATGAAAGAGGTTCGCGATGAAGTGGCGGCGGGTGGCGTCTCGCGCGACAAGGTGCTGGCGCAAATGACGCTCGGCTCGGCGGCGGCGCTGGCGTCGGTGTCCTACGCCATGGAAGGCAAGATGACCGGCGGCGGTCCCTCGGACTTCCAGGAAAAGCGCGCGCTCATGGCCACGGGATGGCGTCCGTACTCGGTCAAAATTGGTGATGAATGGGTGACCTATAACCGCCTCGACCCGATCGGCATGTTGATGGGAATGGCGGCTGACGTTGCCGAGATCCTGAAGAACGATGAAAAACAAGAAGCAACGGAAATTGTCGCGGCCCTTGGCGGCTCGTTCACAAAGCTGATGCTCGATAAGAGTTATCTGCGCGGCATCGCCGATGCCGTCCAGGCCGCCGATGATCCCGATCGTCACGCGGAGCGCTGGGTCAACGGGTTCATTACCTCCTTCATCCCGAACGCGGTAGGCCAGATTACCCGCGCGGATGATCCCATCATGAGGGAAACGAAAGGCCTGATTGAAACATTCAAGGCGAAGCTACCGGGCATGTCGCGGGGCCTGTTCCCAAAGCGGAACATGTGGGGTGAGCCCATCGCTCGGGACCCGGGCGCAATGGGTGGCGGCATGACGGGCCGGCTGCTGTCCCCCGCGAAGTCCACGGGTTCGGAACGGGACGCATTGACCGAGGACCTAATTAAGCTGGACCTGGCATTCTCGGCCCCATCCAAGACGCTTCGCGGTGTCGAGCTTACCCCCGCTCAATATGACCAATGGTCAGCCATGCGAGGCGGCGTGTTGCGTCAAGTTCTTTCCCGGCTCCATGACGCCCCCGCGATCAAAGCGACGCCTGATTTTCTGCGCCGCGAGATCTACGCCAAGGCCATCAACAAAGTCCGCGCGGCGGCAACCAGTGCTTTCTTGGCGGCCAATCCGGAAATCTCGACGCTCTCGATCAATGAGCGGGCCAAGGCTCTGACCGAGGGCCGGAGACGCGACAAGGTGGAGCGATAAGATGGGCAAACCGAGCCGCGACAAGGGCGCTAGGGTCGAGCGCGAGATGGTCGACCGTCACAAGGCCATTGGCGTTCACGCGGCCCGTGTGCCG
>JADHLJ010000372.1 GCA_016780745.1 Alphaproteobacteria bacterium
TCCAGGAACGGCACCGCGCCCGCCGCCGCGCGGGCCGGATCGCCGGCGAAGGACTCGACCAGCCAGGAGACCGCGTCATCCACCGCCGCCGCGCCGGCGCCGAGATGCTTGGCCAGCGCCGCCTCGGCGCTCTTGGTGGTGTCCAGCGCCGCGACGGTCGCGCGTACCGCGTCGGTGAAGCGCCGCGCCGCCGCGCCGCCGTCACGCACCACCTTGCGACCGAGCAGATCCATCGCCTGGACCCCGTTGGTGCCCTCGTAGATCGTGGTGATCCGGGCGTCGCGATAATGCTGACCGGCGCCGGTTTCCTCCATGAAGCCCATGCCGCCATGCACCTGGATATTGGTCGAGGTGATGGCGAGACCGACATCGGTGCACCAGGCCTTGACCACCGGGATCATCAGATCCAGCATCGCCTGCGCCGCCGCGCGCTCCTCGGCGTCCTCGATCCGGTTGGCCCGGTCGAGATCGGCGGAAACCTCGTAGCAAAGCCCGCGCATCGCCTCGACCTGGGATTTCATATCCAGCAGCATCCGGCGCACATCCGGGTGATTGATGATCGGCGCGCCGGCCTCGCCGCCCTGGATCGGCCGGCCCTGGACCCGTTCCTTGGCGAAGGCCACGGCTTGCTGATAGGCGCGCTCGGCGATGGAGAGACCCTGGAGGCCGACGCCGAGACGGGCGTTGTTCATCATCACGAACATATACTCGATGCCGCGGTTTTCCTCACCGACGAGATAACCAACCGCGCCCTCGTCCTCGCCATAGGCCATCACGCAGGTCGGGCTGGCATGGATGCCGATCTTGTGCTCCAGCGAGACCGGGCGCACGTCGTTACGCGCGCCGAGCGAGCCGTCCTCGTTGACCAGAAATTTCGGCACGATGAACAGCGACAGCCCCTTGGTGCCCGGAGGCCCCTCGGGCGAGCGGGCGAGGACGAGATGGACGATATTGTCCGTCATGTCGTGGTCGCCCCAGGTGATGAAGATCTTCTGACCCTTCAGGCGATAGTGATCGCCCTCGCGCACCGAGCGGGTGCGGATCGCGCCGAGATCGGTGCCGGATTGCGGCTCCGTCAGGTTCATGGTCCCGGTCCACTCTCCCGAGACCAGTTTCTCCAGATAGGTCGCCTTCTGCTCATCGCTGCCGTGGCGTTCCAGCGCGTCGATCGCCGCCTGGGTCAGGAGCGGGCAGAGCGTGAAGGACATGTTCGCCGCGTCCCACATCTCCCACAGCGCCGTCGACAGGGTCCAGGGCAGGCCCTGGCCGCCATGCTCGGGATCGAAGGGGACCGAGTTCCAGCCCGCCTCGGCCCATTGGGTATAAGCCTCGCCGAAGCCGTCCACCGGACGAACCACGCCGTTCTCGATCCGCGCGCCCTCGATGTCGCCCTTGTGGTTCAGCGGGGCCAGCACATTGCCCGAGAACTTGCCCGCCTCGTCGAGGATTTGGTCGAGCAATTCCTCGTCCAGCGGCTCCATCCCCGGAAGCTGGGCGACACTTTGCAGACCCACCACATGTTTCAAGACAAATCGCATATCGGCCAGCGGCGCGGAATAAGCGGTCATGGCGGGATCCCTCCGGCACGCGGCGCCCATCGCGCCGTCCTGTCATCGGCTGATTAGCTCAAGTTTTAGAGGCTGTCCATGATTGAGGCGCGGGGGGAGATTGGGGGGCGTTTGCGTGGCGGTAATCGAGGGCTGTTCGCGGTGTGAGATGATGACAGATGCTGGCTTTGGGGAAACGTGGGGGCTAAACACCTTGCTACGAGGCGCGAGCCGGTTTTGTTCATGGGGTCAGGCGGTTCGGAGAGATGCAGTTAATTGGTGCCTGCCCCCGAGTCATCCGAATTCTCCGGGCTCTGTGGCCGGCTGGCGAGATAACCAAACAATTCATTGAATTCAGGCAATGGTCGCGGCTTGGCTCCAATTTCGAACATACGTTTATGGGTAGTAATGCATAATGACCGAAGCAACCCGCAAAGATGGGAGCTTGGTAGCACTTTATGGGCTCCGGCTCGCAGATATCGGCTTTCTATATTGCGGCGATTCATCCAAAGAAAATTCACCGCCGAGATCACATCCGGACCAATGCCATCACTCTTGCTCGCAACCTGATACGCCATTTTCAGCAGGTTGTGGCCATATCGATCCCGTAATTCGTCCTCATTGTCACCCTCGGCCATAAGCATCGCTTTCAGATAAAGCTCGACGGCGTGAACCGCTAGGAACTCGATCGGTGCATCAGGGAAACGCCTGTCGGGAGCTGGATCAGCGCGCAACTTTTCCGTCGCGAGGTGATAGCTAAGGCCATAGTGGTACACGCCTAACGCCAACGTCATCTGAGAACCTTCTGTAATCGCCGTCAGTGATGCTCACGCAGAACGCAAGGGACGCGGCCGATGTAGTGCTCGTCCGGGCACGCATATTCCATGCGTTCTTGCAGGAAATACGGTCCCAACCACTCCATCGCGACCTCCAGGCTGTCCAACGCATCCGAATTCAGATCCATGGTCGCGCGGGCGATTTGGGCTTCCGCCTCCGTGCGTTTTAGGAACCGCCAAGCGGAATTAAAGTCGCCATACCGCATTGCCACCTTGGTCAGTTGGAGGAACCCGAGCCATTTCAACGGTTGGCCATCTACATCCAATCCGGCGAGCCGGTCGACCCGCTTTTCCAACGCCGCGAAGTAGAAGTCCGGATTGTCGTCCGCGCGAAACCGGTATCCGTCGGCGATGGCGATATTCAGAAATATTTTTCGGGATTCGCATATCCTGGCGGCGTCCAACCGATATTCAAGGTACAGCCGCGTGTCGATCGCCGAACGGCTTCCCACGGATATCGGATGATCCAGAACGGTTTTCAGAAACCGAATGCGCCGGGTATCGGAAATGCGTTTTGGGTACGCAGTCGGGTCCATGCTCGCTCTAAGCATCTTGCCGAAAACCTGCCCGAGTTGGCCATCGCCGTGACTATTCAAGATCCGCTTGGAGATTTCAAAAAGCCGTTCGATGGCCCGCGGATCACGAAACGCCGCGACCGCGTGTCCGGCCTCGGCGGCCTGCCGAAGCGCCGCTTCTTGTTCTCCCGACCCGGCGATCTCAAGGATATCCACGAACCGCCTCACCATGGCGCCGACATCATCCGCCGGCGCGGCATCCTCGGACGCCTTAACATTCTCACAAGCCCCTGGGTCATAGGCGACCGTCAGGCTCGGCGCGCCTCCCGAGGGACCAGCCAGGCCTCCGCCAGCCAAACCGGCGAGAAGAATTATCGTCGCAATCATCTCATGCGCCCTGATGGCTTAAATCATGAGATTATCGTATGCGATCCGTCTTGAAAAAACAACCTTTAATTGTGCTCTCGGCATTAACATCATGCGTGTGTAGATGCCGAAAAACCAGAGCACGGCTAACTAAACGCGCGAGCAGAGTTTAAGTACAGCCAAGCGGCGAACCATCTTTACACGAAAACGTCAGTCGGCGGCGGTCGCGTGGTGTCGCCGATAGTCGGCATGCTCACTCGCGACATAGGCCGAAAAATCCCTCGTATAGTGCCGTACCTCTTCCACCACCTCCGAAGGGGTTCCCGCCGCTTCAAGGGCGCCGGCCTCGGCGATCGTGTCGGCGAGCCAGGTTTGCGCCCACTCGAAGGCCTCTAGGTCGACCGCCGCCTCGGTAAGGCCTATCAGGGCGGACCATCTTATTGGCACGTCCCGCCGGCTGATACCGGTCAGTCCTTCGGCGTCGCGCCTCAACGCTTCAATCTGGGTTCTCGCCAAGGGACGGTCATATTTCTCGCCGATATGCCGGGCCAGGTCCAGCAACAGGAAGAACCGCCGCTCGGGGCAGATATCGCGGTCTGGAAAGGGGTTAAGGATTCGAGCGCGAAGATCATCAAGGTCGGCGTATCGGTCCGCCCCAGGCACATGAAATTGATAATGGGCTTTCAGATAAGCCTCGATCGGGCCAACATCCGTCTCGGTCGTCTGACCGCGCACCGGGCGCAACCGGCCCAGGATCGTTTCATTAAAGTGGTCAAACGCTCGGTTGGATAGGACATCCGGGTTAAGCCGCTTGGCGATATCCAGAATGGTCTCCACGCGCCGCGGAGTCGCGCCTAAAGCCGGGTCCGTGATCGCCATCGCGGCCCGCCCGGCCTCGACACGTTCAGCCTCGTGGTCGACGCGCGCCCTGGCCCTGGCCGCCTCAACCAGATGCGCCATGGCCGCCGCGACGGCGGGCACATCACCCCGCGACGACGTCTCCGATTTTACCCCCGGCCGCACAACGTCCGACGAGAACAGACACCCCGTCGGCTCAAGCCCCAGTGCCGGGGACGACGCCGCGACGCCACTAAATAGGAGTCCAAGAAAGCCGCCAGCCATAACCAGCCGCCTTGATCCACTCACCGCTGATAAGGACATGGTTTGCTTTCGGGCGCATTGAGCGACGGGCAGAAATACCTCACGCGCTCCTGTCGGAAATAGGGCGCCAGGGTCTCCATCAGAATGGTGACTTCCTTGCGCGCGCGGGGGTCGAGGGTGGTGTCGGCGAGAAGGGTCGCCGCCTCCCGCTCGGTCTGATGAAGATAGCGCCCCGCGAGATCGAAACGGGCGTTATCGACCGCGGCGAGCGTCATTGCCCGAAGCGCGAACCACCGTATCGGCAAATGTCGGGCGCTGATCCCGGAGAGCGGCCTAACACGATCCTCCAAATCCGCGATCTCCGCCCCGATCTCGGGATAGCCAAACCATTTGCCCGCGAAAGTCGCGTGCGCGAGGAGCAGAAAGAATTTTCGGGCGTCGCATATATCGGCGTTCCGGATGCGCTCATGGGTACGGTGCCAGGACGCCTCTAGCGCGTTCGGCGACCGCTCAAAGGTGATCTCGGCGGCCTTGAAGTGCGCGCGCAGAAACGCCGTATCGACCAGGGTCTTCTGGCGCGTGATCGGGTTCAGACTCTCCAGTACGCCCTTCGCAACCATCAAGCCGGTTGCGTATCCCGTTTCGTCATCAAACAGCGTCCGTGTCATCTCAAGCATGGCTTGGATGTCTCGCGCGGATTGAAGCGCGGCAATGGTCCTTGACGCCGACACCGCCAAAGCGCGCCCCCTCGATTGGTCTTTCCCGCGAACGGCCGCCGCC
>JADHLJ010000373.1 GCA_016780745.1 Alphaproteobacteria bacterium
TGCCGGGCCTGCAAATCGCCCATGCCGGGCGCAAGGCCTCGGCAAGCCCGCCCTGGGATGGTGGCAAACCCTTGCCGATCGGCGATACGAGCTGGGGTGATCCGTCCTGGGAGGTCGTTGGACCCTCGGCGGTACCGCTTGCCGAGGGCTGGCAAACCCCGCGCGCGATGAGCGAAACCGATATCAAGGAGATGGTCGGTGCTTTCGCCGAGTCCGCCCGGCGTGCCCTTGTCGCGGGGTTCAAGGTGCTGGAGATCCACGGCGCCCACGGGTACCTCATCCACAGTTTCCTCTCGCCCCTTAGCAACCAGCGCAACGACGCCTATGGCGGTGATCGGGCGGGCCGGATGCGCTTTGCCCTTGAGGTTACCGAGGCGGTGCGCGCCGCCTGGCCCGAGGATCTTCCGTTGTTCTTCCGAATTTCAGCGGTCGACGGCAAGGGCTGGGAGATCGAGGACTCGGTTGCACTGTCGCGGGAGTTGAAGGCCCGGGGCGTCGATGTCGTCGATTGCTCCGCCGGCGGCATTACGGGGGCCCCGGCGTTCCGCGCCAAGGACGATGGCAGTCCGGCGAAATCCGGCGACCGTCCGCTCGGCTTCCAGGTTCCCTATGCCGAGCAGGTGCGCATAGAGGCGGATATCAAGACCATGGCCGTGGGCCGGATCATCGAGGCCCGCCAGGCCGAGGCTATCCTGGCGGAAGGCCGCGCCGACCTCGTCGGGATCGGACGCGAGCTGATGTACGACCCGTTCTGGACCCTGCACGCCGCCGAAGTACTGGATCAGGACAATGCCCAGGCCGGCTGGCCGGATCAATACCGTTGGGCCATCGTGCGTCGCGCGGATCTCGGCACCGGCGCGTCCCGGCCTGGCGCTTGAGACCTATTTTGCTTTCTTACGAGAAATAACTCCTCGAGGTTGATCCAGATCAACTCGTCACGCGGCTTGGAGCGGTAGCCTTCAATCAGGCAATCACTCCAACCGCGAGGTATGAGATGTCCATCAACACCATAGTTGCTCCGATGACTGGCGGTCCGACCGATGGCGCGGCGCTCGACGCGGCGCTGGCCATGGCGGGGCCGACCAACGCGCATATCCATGCGATTTTCCTGCACCCCGACCCCAAGCGCGTCGCGATACCCCAGGTCGGCGAAGGCATGACCGCCGCCATGATCGACACCCTGATCGAGGCCGCCGAGCAGCGTATCCAATCCGATCGCGGCCAAGCCCAGGCCAGCTATGATTCCTGGCGCAAGGCGAACGACATCGTCGAGGCCGACACACCGGGCCCAAGGGACAGCGTCACGGCGCAACTCGGCGTGGTTCAAGGCGAGCCCAACAATAGCCTCGCCAAAATCGGTCGGACCGCCGACGTGGTCTGCATGACCCAACCGAGCGACAATGACGACCCGGAACTCGCCAATCTCGTCACCACCGCGCTGATGGACACCGGTAAACTACTTTTCCTGGCGCCGAATGGCGGAAAATGCGCGCCGGTGAAATCGGTCGCCGTCGCCTGGAACGGGTCACGCGAGGCCGCCCGGGCCGTCGCCCTGGCGATGCCGATGTTGGAGCGCGCCGATCTTGTCACGGTTCTCGCCGGCACCAGCGACATGCTAACGCCCGCCGAGGTGAACGCGTTCGTCGACTCGTTGAAATGGCACGGCGTCAACGCCAAGCCACGGATGTTCACCATGAATGGCGATCAGGCGGGCCGGCTTCAGGCCGAGGCAATGGATGCCGGCGCGCAGGTTCTCGTGCTCGGCGCCTATAGCCATAGCCGGATGCGGGAATTCGTCTTCGGCGGCGTCACCGACGACATTTTGAACGCCGCCCAAATGCCGGTTCTGTTGGCGCATTGACGCGAACGAGGATGGTCCGCCGGACCGAACCCATGCCGTCCGGCGAGCCGACCGCCCCATCACGACCAGACAAACCGCACTCAAGAACGGAGATGAGACCATGATGCGGAATGTTAGATTGGAACTTGCCCGGACCCCCGATTTTCCAGAGGGCAGTTCAGCGCATGGCTATGAGTTCACGGCTCCGCTCCACCCCGACGGGACCTTGGATGAAGAAGCCTGGAAAGCCGAGCGTCAGGCTTGCAAGGTTCGCCGGTTCTGGGCCGGGGACGAGGACGAACATGGCCGGCTTGTGCATGCCAGGAACAAGTCCTGGGCCTTTCACTATGACGGCACCGATAGCGACCATGACGAGCCGATCTTTCGCTTCGACCGGCACCGGTTTGTCGAGGGCGAGTACGTCTCGATCACCGAGCATGACGGCGTTCAACGAACCTTTCGGGTGATTCGCGTGAGATAGGAACGCGCGGGCGCGCTGTATCAAGACAGGAGATATCCCCATGCTTCAGAAATCAGAGTTGGCCCCAAACTTCTGGTCCCAAATCCAAACCCCCTTGCGCCATTTCGGCGAGCGCGTGGCCGAGTTTTTCTCGCCCAGTTCCGAGGCGGCCACGACCAAGGACGCCTATGAAATCTCCGTCGAGCTTCCAGGCGTGGCGGAGCAGGACATCGCGGTGGATCTGCACGGCGACCAACTAACGATTACCGGCGAAAAACGCGCCGAACGCGAGGAAACCGGCAAGGACTACTACTTCTCGGAACGCTCTTTCGGCAGGTTCCGCCGCGCGTTCCGTCTGCCGGCCGATGCGGACGCGGGCAAGATTTCGGCGACCCACAGGGATGGCGTCCTGACCATCGCGATCCCCAAGATCACAGAGCCCGCGAACCAGGCGCAACGGATCGAGGTCAAGCGGGCCTGACCCCCGTCCACCTTAAACAATCGTCATGATTTTGCCCCGGCCATCGACACCCCGTGTCATGGCCGGGGATACTTTTGGCCCCGCCAGCCGGGGAACGGCCTTGAACCACCCTCGAAATTCTGACTGAATTCTCGTCTCGATTACAATCAGGCGGGACTGGGTATCATGGCGGAACTGAGCGAGTATCAGAAGAAACTCAAAGCGGAATTCATAGAGAACCGCGGCTATTGGTTCCCGTTCTGGCAACAGGTGCTGGAGATGAGCCCGGAGTTCTTCGAGACCTATTGCAACTTCTCCTCGGTGCCCTGGAAGACCGGGCCGCTGGAACCCAAGGTCAAGGAGATGATCTATATCGCGATGGATATCGCGACCACGCATCTGTATCTGCCCGGCACCCGCATCCACATGGCCAACGCGCTGAAACATGGCGCGACCAAGGAAGAGCTGATGGAGGTGCTGCAGATCGTCAGCGTGCTCGGCATTCATTCGATGACCGAGGGCCTGCCGATCCTGATCGACGAGCTGAAGAACGCCGATATGGGCGGCGAGCTCGAGGCGATCGAGCTGGACGAGACCGCCTTGGCGCATAAGCAAGAGTTCATCGACAACCGCGGTTATTGGATGCCGATCTGGGAGTCGTTGCTGAAGCTGTCGCCGGACTTCTTCAAGGCCTATATGGACCTGTCCTCGGTGCCCTGGAAGACCGGCGTGCTCGAGCCCAAAATCAAGGAACTCATCTATGTGGCCATCGATATCGCGACCACGCATCTGTTCCTGAGCGGCACCCGCATCCATATGCGCAACGCCCTCAAGCATGGCGCGACCCAGGAGTAGATCATGGAAGTCATCGCGCTGGTCTCGATCTGCGGCATGCACTCCGCGACCGAGGGCGTGCCGATCCTGGTCGAGGAGTTGGAGCGCTTCGCCAAGGCGGCGGAGTGAGGGCCTTGGTCACTCCATGACCAGGGACGGTAGCCAGGTCGCGAGATCGGGATAGGCCAGAACCAGGCCGATCACCAGAAGCTGAACCAGCACCAGCGGAGCGACGCCGCGATAGGTGTCGGCCAAGGTCACCTCGGGTGGCGCCGCGCCCTTGGCGAAAAACAGCGAGAAGCCGAAGGGCGGGGTCATGAACGAGCTTTGCAGGACCAGGGCGATCTGAACCGCCAGCCAGATCGGCACCAACTGCCTCGGCCCGCCCACATGGTCGGTGAAATCGAGGCCGAACAGGATCGGCAGCAGGAGCGGTAGCACGATCACCGTGATCTCGATCCAATCGACGAAAAACCCGAGGATGAAGATGATGCCGAGGATGGTCAGCAGCATCTGCCAATCATTCAGCGGCAGCCCGAGCAGAAAGTCCCGGATCTGATCGCCGCCCTCGAAGAAATTGAAGGGATAGGAGAAGACCGAGGCCGCCAGGATGATGAAGAACACCATCGAACAGGTGGTCGCGGTGGTCACGATCACCTCGTGCAGATACGCGCGGGTCAGCCGGCCGCGATAATGCATGATCAGCAGGCCACCGGCGGCGCCGACCGCCGCCGACTGCACCGGTGTCGCGAGGCCGGCGATGATCGAGCCTAGAACCGAGGCGATCAGCAGGACCGGTAGGGTCAGGCCCCGGGCGGCATTGCGCAAAATATCTCGCATCCGAAGGCTCGGATCCGCCGGCAATCTCGGGGCGGTCGCTGGATCGATGAGCGCCCGGGCGATGTAGTAGACCATGAACAGGAGCGCGAGTAGCAGTCCCGGCACCAGGGTCGACACGAAGATCGGCCCCATCGAGATCTGCATCAGGTCCGATAGGAAGAACAGCATGATCCCGGGCGGCAAGATGATCCCCAACGTCCCCGCCGCCGCGACCGAGCCGATTGAGTAGGAGCGGCGATAGCCCTGGGCCAACATGGTCGGCAGACCGATCAGCGCCAGAGTCGCGACCGAGGCGCCGACCAGCCCCGCCGAGGGGGCCAGCAGGATCCCCAGCACCGTCATCGCCACCGCCATGCTGCCCGGCAGGCGGCGCACTAGGCCTTGCAGCGCCAACAGCATTTCCTGGGCGACGCCGCTTTTCTCCAGCGCCACGCCCATGAAGATCAACATCGGCACCGTCGGGAAGATCAGACTGCCGTTGATGCTGCCCCATAGCCTTGCCGGGATATTAAAGAAGGCGACCATGGGAAACTCGCCGATCGCCACCCCGAGCCCGGCGAAAAGTACCCCCACTCCCGCCAGGACGAAGGCCACCGGATAGCCGGTGAACAGCATCACCGCCAGCGTGATCACCATAAGCGCCGGGATGTGGTCGACCAGCTCCATTACACACCGATATCCTTTCGCGACGCCGCGA
>JADHLJ010000374.1 GCA_016780745.1 Alphaproteobacteria bacterium
AAGCCCGGGCCCCTTCCAAAGGCACCTCGGCATGGACCCTGGCTTTCGCCAGGGATACGATTTTCCGCCAGTCACCCCGCGCTGTCGCCACCTTCGAGAAGAACGGCCGGAATACGAAGGAGCGGTTGCCCAACGCGATAGCGCCGTATCCCTGGCGTAAGCCAGGGCCCCTTCCAAAGGCATCTCGGCATGGACCCTGGCTTTCGCCAGGGATACGATTTTCCGCATCGCGCGAGAGGATCGCTCTAGTAATGGGATAGCAACCGGAAACCGAGCCGCCGTGCTCGGTTTACCGGGGGCTTACTCGGGCAACTTCGTCGACTGCCACGCCACCATGCGCCAGGTGCCGTTCTGGTTCTGGTAAACATCGGTGAACCGGACACCGAAGCTCCTCGGCGCGCCATTCGCGGACACGCTGATTTGCGCCTCGCCCGTCAGCACCACCGCGTCGCCAAGATCCAGCGCCTTCACGTCCGAGGGCACGACCGAGGTATAGACCGTGGCGCCGGACTCCATGCCGGCGATAATGCTTTCCTTGGTATCAAGCCGCGCCGAGGAATGGGTGTAGACCAGATCCTTGCACAACAGGTTTTTGAGCTTGGCGATGTCCTTGTTCGCCATCGCCTGCATCCGCTCCTTGTCGAGCGCGATGATCATATCGCCGTTCGTGGTCATGATCGGTCTCCCAGATTGATGATTGGTAATAGAAAAAATTGCTTGGACAGCGGCCTGAGTCAGCCGCTATTCCACCAGCGGCAACCCCTCCTCGGCGCGGATGTCGTTGATGACCTCCTTCACCCGCTGGCGCAGCGGCGCGTATTGGACGCCGAATTCCTCGATCACCCGGCTGTTGTCGATCAAGTAGTTGCCGGAGGTCTCGCGCCCGCCGGTTTCGGCTTCGAAGCGGATATCGGCATCGGGCAGGAATTCGCGCACCAGACCGGCGAGTTCTCCCATGCTGACCGTCGCGCCGCCGGAATTGTAGGTCTCGTGCCGGGGCTTGTCCGAGAGCAACACCCGGGCGAAGACCTCGGCCATGTCCTCGACATGAATGACACAGCGCATGGCGTCGGCGGCGGGGAAGCTGACCGGCTCGCCGCGCGCTGGCTGGCACATGCAATTCACATGGTCGATGGAACCGAACTTCTTGTCGGGACCGGTCACATTGGCCGGACGGATGCAGGTGATGTTCATGTCATAAGCCCGGCGATAGTCATGGGCCTGCCACTCATTGGTGATCTTGTTTACCGCGTATTGGGTATCGCCGCGGCGCTCATCGGTCTCGTTGACCATGTGGTCGCCGAAATGCGCCTGGGGGCCGGTCACCGCGAGCGAGCTGGCGAAGACCGTGTGCCTCACAGCCATGCGGCGCGCCGCCTCGAAGACATTGTCCATGCCCTGAATATCGAGCTTGAAGGCGACATGGGGCGCCAGCTCGCCAATGAAATAGGAGAGATTGATTACCCGCTCGGCCTTGGACTCCATCATGGCGCCGATGACATCATCGAACTGGGTGACGTCCCCGCGCACGATCTTCACCGCGTCGCCAAGGCCTTCGAAGGCCCGCGTTGCGCTGGCGACATCGATATCCATGCAGGTCACCTCATGGCCCTGGGCAACCAGAATTGGGATCATCCGCCGTCCGATGAAACCCGCGCCGCCTATCGCCAAAATCGACATATCCCCACTCCTTCGTGGCTCGTTGGTGTGTTCTTGGATCATCATGCCGTATCGCGAAGGCCGAGGTCACGACCGGACGGCGCGCCGCCCGCGTATCGCAGAAGTGTGATCCCGACCACACCGATACCCGCCCGGCACTTGTTCCAAACGGTAAAAGCGATCACCTTAGCGGCCACTGTCGGACAGCTGGAGGACACATTATGGCCGGTCAACCGGATCTGGTTATTCGAGGCGGCGAAATTATTGACGGCTCGGGCGGCGCGCCCTATGCCGCCGATCTCGCGGTGACGGATGGCGTCATCTCCGCGATCGGACCGGACCTTCCAAAGGGCCTTGAGGAAATCGACGCGGCAGGCCGCATCGTTACCCCCGGCTTCATCGATGTTCACACGCATTATGATGCCCAGGTCACCTGGTCGAACCGGATCAATCCGTCGTCGTGGAACGGCGTGACCACCGTCATGATGGGAAATTGCGGCGTCGGTTTCGCACCCTGCAAGCCGCATCAGCGGGACCAGCTGGTGGAACTGATGGAGGGGGTCGAGGATATTCCCGAGCCGGTTCTGACCGAGGGCCTGCCATGGAACTGGGAGACTTTTGGCGAATATCTGGACGCGCTGGATGACCGGCAATATGACCTGGACGTGGTCGCTCAGGTCCCCCACGCGGCGCTCCGCGTCTATGTGATGGGCGAGCGCGGTGTCGCGCGCGAGGATGCCACCGCCGAGGATCGGGCGGAAATGGCGCGGCTCGCCGCGGAGGGTATTCGGGCCGGCGCGCTCGGCTTTTCCACCAGTCGGACGATCAACCACCGAACCGTCGCGGGGGCCTATACGCCGACCCTGGGCGCCGCCGATGCCGAGATGATCGAAATCGCCCGCGCGGTCGGCGAGACCGGCGGTGGCTGGCTTCAGGTCATCTCCGACTTCGATGATCCGGCCGAGGAAATGGAGCTCCTGCGCCGAATGGCCAAGACCTCGGGCAGGCCGATGACCATCACCGTCCTGCAACGCGACAATCGGCCCGAGCTTTGGCGTGAGACGATGGCCGATATCGCCGCCGCCAACGCCGACGGCGCCAAGATCGTCGGTCAGGTTCTTACCCGTCCGACCGGGGTGATGCTTGGCTTCGAGATCTCGCTCAATCCCTTCATGAGTTGCGCCGCCTGGCGCGAGATCGAGGAGCTCCCCCACGACCAGAAAGTCGCGCGGCTTCGGGAGCCGGCGTTTCGCCACCGGATTCTGACCGAACGTCAGGAAGAGCACCTGATGCACGGTCGGGTGACCAAATGGGCGCGGATTTTCCCGCTGGGCGATCCGCCGAATTACGAGCCCTCGCCAGACATGTCGGTCGCGGCGCGCGCCGAGCGCGAGGGGCGTTCCCCGGAAGAAGTTTGCTTCGACATGCTGATGGAGAACGACGGACGGGCCATCCTTTATCGCCCACTTTCCAACTATGCCTATGGCGACTTGGATTCCGTGATGGACATGATGCGGGATCCGAATTCCCTGATCGGGCTCGGCGACGGCGGCGCGCATGTCGGCGTGCTCACCGACGCGAGCGCGATCAGCTATCTGTTGACCCATTGGACCCGTGACCGCGACCGCGGCGAAAAGCTGCCCCTGCCCTGGGCGATCAAGCGGCTAAGCCGCGACAACGCCGAGGCGATCGGCCTCAAGGACCGCGGCCTGCTGGCGGTGGGCAAGAAAGCCGACATCAATGTCATCGATTACGCGAATCTCAGGATCAACCCGCCGGAGGTCCTTTACGATCTTCCCGCCGGCGGTCGCCGGATGGTGCAACGTACCGAGGGCTATGACGCGACCATCGTCTCGGGACAAGTCGTTTATCGCAACGGCGTGGCAACCGAGGCTCTACCAGGTCGCCTGGTACGGGGCGCGCGCGACTAACGGGGACCCTCTCGCCCACAAGGAAGCCCCATGACGAGACTATTGGAATTTGGATGGTTCCTGCCCACCAGTGGGGACAGCACCGCCTTTGGCGACCCCTCGGCCAGCGTCGAGATCAATCCCGAGCATATTCGCCGCGTCGTGACCGCCG
This sequence comes from Alphaproteobacteria bacterium, assembly GCA_016780745.1. Lineage (GTDB taxonomy): Bacteria > Pseudomonadota > Alphaproteobacteria > Thalassobaculales > Thalassobaculaceae > JADHLJ01. Next base: position 3,742 of record JADHLJ010000374.1, read on the forward strand.
CCGAGGATGCCGGCTTCGAATATCTGCTGATCCCCGTCGATCAGCGCTGCTGGGAAGCCTATATCGCCGGTGCCTTCGTCGCCGCCCATACCTCCAGGATCGCGCCGTTGATCGCGGCCCGGCCCGGCTACATCAACCCAGTGCTACTCGCCAAGATGATCTCGACATTCGATCAGATGTCCGGCGGACGGATCCGCGTAAACTTGATCGCCGGTCAGGCCGAGGATGAAATCAAGGCCGAGGGCATCAAACACGCCAAGGAAGATCGCTACGCGCTGATGGCCGAAGAGGTTTCGATCCTAAAAGCGCTCTGGACCGCGGAGGAACCCTTGGATTTCGCCGGCCGGTTCCACACCCTCACCGGCGCCAGCATTCAGCCGAAACCGCTACAGAAGCCGCATCCGCGCTTCTATCTGGGCGGCGGTTCCGAGGAGGCCTGGAACCTCTCGGCCAGGCATTCCGACGTACATCTCTTCTGGGGCGATACGCCGGACAGGATCGCCGCGAATATCGCCGACATCCGCGCCCGCGCCAAGGAACACGGGCGGGAGGCCGATATCGGCTTCGGCATGCGCCTTCAGATGATTTGCCGCGAAACCGAGGATGAAGCGCTGGAAGCGGCCGACCGGTTGGTGCGCAACATCCCCGAAGCCGCCCGCGAGATTCTGAAGCGCGACACCGCCAACTCCATGGCCAATCGACGGGTTCAAGAACTGGTCGCGGAAAAAGGCCTCTGGATCGCGCCGCATCTTTGGAGCGGTCTCACCCGGTTCCGGCGCGGCGCCGGTATCGCGGTGGTTGGCGATCCCGAGCAATGCGCCGCGACCCTGCAGCAATTCATCGACGCGGGTTGTCATTCCTTTTGCCTCTCCGGCTATCTGCATCACGAAGAGGCCGAGCGTTTCGGACGCATGGTCCGCCCCCTGCTCGCCAAGCGTAATCCAGGGCTGATGGCGGCGGCCTAGTGTGGCTCCTGATCACCTGCACCCTGGTTACGACGCTCTACGCGACGACCATCACGATCGCCAACGTCTCATTGCCGCAGATCCAAGGCGCGCTATCGGCTAGCCCGGATCAGATTTCCTGGGTGGTGACCTCCAATCTGATCGCGACCGCCGTGACGATCCCCTTGGCGGGCTGGATCTCCGCTCGTTTCGGACGCAAGCGCGCGATGATCTGGGGCATTATCGGCTTCGGCGTCGCCACCTTGATGTGCGGTCTGTCGACATCTCTCGGCGAGTTGGTGTTCTGGCGGGTCATTCAATCCGCCTGCGGCTCACCCCTCACCCCGATCGCGCAATCCGTC
>JADHLJ010000375.1 GCA_016780745.1 Alphaproteobacteria bacterium
AGCACGCCGACCTGGGCGTCCCGGACCAGGCGGGCATTGACGAATTCCTCGATATAGCCGGTGCCGCCGCGCATCTCCATGGCGGCGGTGGCGACCATGAGATTGTCGCGGCAGGCGCGGAACTTGACCAAGGGCGTCAGCAGCCGCAAGGCCGCCGCCGCCCGCTCGTCGCCCGCGTCCGCCTTGGCCATGACATCCGCGGTGAACAACGAGACCGAGAGCGCCTGCTCGGTCGGAAGCAGGATCTTCATCAATTGACGACGCACCATCGGCCGGCCGATCAACGGCCCGCCAAAGGCCCGCCGGCCGCGCGCGCAGGCCAGTGCCTCGTTCAAACAGCGGCGCATCATTCCGGCGGCGCGCACCCCATGACTGAGGCGCGAGAGATTGACCTGATCCATCATCTGCTTGAAACCGTTGCCAAGCTCGCCCACCGGCCAGACCTCGGCGCCGTTGAGAACAATCTCGCCGCTCGCCATCGACTTGGTGCCAAGCTTGTCCTTCAGGCGCACGATCCGATAGTTGTTGCGGCTTCCATCATCCAGGCGACGCGGCAGCACGAAAAGGCCGAGCCCCTTGGTGCCGGCGCGCGCGTTCTCGGGCCGGGCCAGGATCATCGCGATATCCGCGTCGGCGTGCGAGCAGAACCACTTGTCGCCGTACATCCGCCAGACACCGTCCTCCAGGCGCGCCTGGGTGGAAACGAGCCCGACATCGGAACCGGCCTCCTTCTCGGTCATGAATTGAGTACCGCGCAGCAGTGTCGCGGCGTCCTGGGAGAGCATACCGGGCAGGATCTTGGCCTTGAGCGCCTCGTCGGCGTGACGGCGAACAAGATAGGCGGCGGTGTCGGAGACGCTGATCGGGCACATGATCCCGAATTCCGCCTGGGTGAACAGATAAGTGAAGATGTACTTGGCGGCGGGCGGCAGCGGATCGGCCCAGCCCAGAACACCGCCGCGATGAGTCATCGCCTGGAGACCGAAATCGAGAAAGCCGATTCGCTCCATGTCCTTATAGGCGGGGTGATATTCTATCCAATCCTCATCGCGCCCGAAACGGTCCCGTGGATGCAGAACCGGAGCATTGCGGTCGGCGACGGACGCCAGATCGTCCAGCTCACCGCCGGCGATCTCGCCCATGCGTTGGTAATGCGGCAGTAGATGGGCCCGCAGCTCCTCCGGCAGGTACAGGGCCGACAAGGCGTCGATATCCGGATCGATCTCGAAAAAATTGGCGCCCCGACAATCCGGCGCGACCTTGTCCTCGATGGTCTCCGACATGTGAACTCCTCGTGGTCCGCTGGAGGGGGCCGATGGAGGGCCGAACGGTCTCGATTCCATCCGCTTCACGCCCGCTTTGACAGTCATGATAGCGCCGCTTGACGCGGATCTCGACAGCTCAATAGACCGCCTTTTATCAAAAGTTGCTGACAGCCCATTCGGACGCTATGCTCTGGCGCTTCATGAATGGTCGAGGACAAATCATCGGCCAGAAGACAGGACGAATTGCGTTACGGCAGGGAAGGAACATTAACCATGCGCAAGACACTTATCGCCCTGAGCGTCATCGGTTTCGGCGTCGCCGGACTGACCGGAACGGGTCTGCCGACCCAAGCCGGCGCTCAGGAAGTCAAGGGACCGAAGATAACCTGGCGTCTCTCGCTCTGGGGCAAGCGCCGCGCGTTTACCGAGGGCCTGGAATACATCTCCAAGACCGTATCGGAAAAGACCGGCGGCAATTTCCAAGTCAAGCTTTTCTACGGCGAGCAGCTGTCGAAGAGTAAGGAAAACCTCGACGGCATCTCCGTCGGCGCGTTTGAGGCCGCGACTTTTTGCGCCTCTTACCATCCTGGCAAGAACCGTCCGCTCAATGTTCTCGATCTGCCGTTCCTGCCGTTCAACGATCTGCGCGTGATGGTCAAGGCGCATCAGGCCGTTTACAATCACCCGGCGGCGAAGAAGGCCCTGGCGGCCTGGAATGCGGTGCTCTACATGCCGAACCCGCTGCCTCAGTACGAGTACATGGGCAAGGGCAAGCCTCCGGCGAACGTGAAGGATTTCGCGGGCATGCGTCTGCGGGCCTTGGGTGGCATGGGCAACGCGGCCAAGGCCATCGGTGCCGTGCCGACGACGGTCCCGGCTTCCGAAACCTACACCGCGCTGCAGCGTGGCACGGTTGACGCCATCGGCTTCCCGTATACCTACACCTTCGCTGCGTATAAGCTGGACGAGGTTTCCGATTGGTACACCACGAACATGTCCCTCGGTACGGTGACATGCCCGACCGTGTTCAACGCGGACGCCTATGAAGTGCTTCCGGATCAGTACAAGCAGTTGCTGCAGGATCTGATCCCTGGCTCGCTCGACGCTCAGTTGGCGGCTTATGCAGAAAAGGACAAGGTCAACGTCAAGAAGTGGGCCGAGAATCCGAATCTTAAGGCGATCAAGATCGCCGAGAACGAGATGGCTGAGTTCCGCCGGATCGGTGGCGAGCCGATCTGGAAGGCATGGGTAGCCGAGAACGAAGGCAAGGTTCCGGCTCAAGAACTGCTGGATCTGGTTCTCAGCGCCGCCAAGGGCGGCTGATCGCCACCTCTTGAAAAGACAGAAGAGTCGCCGGGCACACTGTGTCCGGCGACTTTTTCTCTATTTTAAGGAAACGGTAGTTCACGATGGCGACTTCCGATACCGATCGATCACACCTCTCGCCCGGCGCCAGGCTGTTGGCCAAGGTCGATGAGTTTGTGTTCAAAATCGAGAGCATGTTTAACCTCACATCCGCCTTCCTCATTCTGTTTTTGATGTTTCTGGCGGTGGTGCAGGTCGTGGGCCGAAAGGTCTTTAACCTTCCCGTGCGCGGCTATGTGGATTGGGTTGAGTTCGCGATGGCGATCTTCGCCTTCATCAGCATCGCCTATACCCAGAAACTGGGCGGCCATGTGCGCATGGAATTCATCATCAGCCGGTTCAAGGGCCGGGTTCTCTGGGGCATTGAGATCGTCGGCACGCTGCTCGGGATTTTCATCGGCCTGGTCCTGATGTGGTACGCCTATACCCACTTCCTGCGGGCTTGGGATATCGGTGATTCATCAATGGACATCGAATTGCCGATCTGGCCCAGCAAGCTGTTGGTGGCCTTCGCGTTCTTTAGCTTGAACATCCGCTTCATTATTCAGCTCTGCGGCTTCACGCGACTGTTCTTCTATCCGGACGCGGAACCGATCGGCGTGCCGGTCATCGAGTCCGTTGACGAACAGGCCCAAAAGGAGATCGACGCGGGTCTGGCCGGCGAGGAAGAAAAAGTCGATATCGTTAGTTCCGGAGGGCTAAGACAATGAGTGAACTTACCGTCGGCCTGATCGGGACGATCGCGCTCCTCATCATGGTTTTCGGTGGCGTCCGCGTGTTCGTGGTCGCGGCCTTGGTCGGCATGCTCGGTACCGTCGCGATTATCGGCTGGCAGGCCGGCGCCGGTATCACCGGTACGGTGCCGCATTCCAAATCGATCAACTATGCGCTTAGCGTGTTGCCGATGTTCATCCTGATCGGCTTCATCGCCTATCACGGCGGGCTTACCCATTCCTTGTTCAGGGCCGCGACGGCCTGGTGGGGTTGGGTTCCGGGCGGACTCGCGGTCGCCAGTGTCTTCGCGACCGCCGGTTTCGCCGCCGTCTCGGGTGCCAGCACGGCCACGGCCGCGGTGTTCAGCCGGGTCGCGATCCCACATATGTTGGATCATGGCTACGATAAGAGATTGGCCGCCGGCGTTGTCGCCGCCGGAGGCACGCTCGCCTCGTTGATCCCGCCTAGCGCGATCCTGGTGATCTACGCGATCATCGTCGAGGAATCGGTCGGCACGCTGATCCTGGCCGGCTTCCTGCCGGGCGTGGTCTCGGCGATCATCTACGCCATGCTGATCATCGGTCAGTGCATGTGGAAGCCGGAGCTGGGCCGCGCCCTGCCGCATTCCAGCATGAAGGAAAAGATCACCAGCATCCCGGGGACGTTGCCGATCTTCGTGGTCGTCGCGGTGATCTTCTATTCCATGTACTCGGGCACCGCGACCCCAACCGAAGCCGGGGCGCTCGGCGCCTTCGTGGTGTTGGTCGTCGCCTTGGCCAAGGGCATGAAATGGGCCTCGCTCAAGGAAGCCCTGCTGGAGACCGCCAAACTGACGGTGATGATCTTCGCGTTGATTTGGGGCGTGCTGATCTTCGTCAGGTTCCTGGGCTATACCGGTTTGCCGGTGGTGTTCGCGGAGTGGATCGTCACTCTCGATTTCCCGCCCGTGGTGATCATGATCTTCATCCTTCTGGCCTATGCCGTGCTTGGCATGTTCATGGATGCGATCGGCATGCTGCTGCTGACCCTGCCGGTGGTTCATCCCGCCGTCATCGCGCTGGGATACGATCCGATCTGGTTCGGTATCATCGTCGTGAAGATGTGCGAGGTGTGCCTCATCACCCCACCGGTCGGCCTCAACTGTTACGTTGTGGCGGCGGTCAGACCGGATATTCCACTGGGCGACGTGTTCCGAGGAATCGGACCATTCTTCGTCGCCGACGCGGCCACCATCGCGCTGTTCCTGGCTTTCCCGGGCATCGTGCTGTGGTTGCCGAACCTCGTTAACAGCTAAACACGGCTGAAACGTTGTGTGAGCCGGCCCGCTCTGGATTGAGCGGGCCGGTTTGCGTTTGGCCCCTCTTTTTGGGAAAGGACCCGACATGAAGCTCGAGGGATCCTGTCATTGCGGCGGCGTTCGGTTCTCGCTGGAGAGCCCGCACCCCTATCCGTTCAACCACTGTTATTGCTCGATCTGCCGCAAGACCGCGGGCGGCGGCGGTTACGCGATCAATCTCGGTGGCGAGGCGGAAAGCCTCTCGGTCACCGGCGAGGAAAACCTTCGGATCTATCAGGCAAGGCGCGAGGATGGCGAGACCAGCGAGGCGAGACGACATTTCTGCGGGACCTGCGGCAGCGCGCTTTGGCTCTGGGACCCACGCTGGCCCGAGCTGATCCACCCCTTTGCCTCG
>JADHLJ010000376.1 GCA_016780745.1 Alphaproteobacteria bacterium
CGACCCTCGGATTTCGCTGTTGTTCCTGATCCCCGGCGTGAACGAGACGATGCGGATCAACGGCACGGCGCGGATCGTCACGGATCCGGCGTTGCGGGAGTCCTTCGCCATACAGGGCAAGGCGCCGGCAACGGTGATCGTCACCACGGTCGACACGATCTACTACCAATGTCCCAAGGCCCTGGTGCGCTCCAAGCTTTGGTCGCCGGAGGCCCAGATCGACCGGGCGAGCCTACCCACCACCGGCGAGATGCAGCGTGCCCTGGTAGGCGGCGATTTCGACGGCGAGGCCTATGATCGGGACTATCCCGCGCATATGAAACGCACGATCTATTAGGATTGCCGCGATGACCAGCGTCGCCGAACGCCTCGACGCGCTACTGGAACATTTGGGTCTGAACCAGGTTTTCATGGCGACCCAGATGCCCGGCGATATCGCCGAATTCTGCGCCAAACGTCCCGAACGTGTCTCGGGCTTGGCGCTGGTCATCGCCAGTCGTATCAACCCCGCCGCCTTCGCGCCGCTGGGAGACCGGGTGATGGTTCTCGCGGGTGAGAGCGGGATCCCCACCGATACCGCCGACGCCGCCGCCCCGGGCATGCCGGACGCGCGCCAGCTTCGTCTCGCCGGTTATGCCGCGACCGCCTGGTCGGATATCGCGATGGAGCGCCCGGATCGCCTCTGTGGAGAGATAGCGGATTTCATGAGCGGTCTCGCGGCGCCCTCGACGGCATCCCCGGTGGCATCCCCGGCGGGTGTCCCGCCGAAGGGCGATGGCGTCGTGGCCGGCCTTACCTATCGGATCATCGGCGACGGCCCGCCACTTCTGCTTATGCCGTTCTTCCTGGCGGCGTCGCAGTGGGAGCCGGTGTTGGCACGCCTCGCCGATCGGTTCACGGTGATTGTCCTCGGCGGCGCGCATATCGGCGGGGTGGCGATGCTGGAGGACCGGGCCAGCCTTCCGAGCTATGGCGACATGCTTACCGCCCTCGTCAACCGGATGGGCGTTCCCATGGATGGCGAGGTGCTGGAGGTCGGCTGCGGCCCCGCCGCGCTCTGTCGTCAGGTCTTGGCGAGCCGCCCGGATTTGGCGCTTACCGGTCTCGACGCCAACGGTTACCTGCTGCGCGAGGGCGCGGCGCTGGCCCAAGCCATGGGATTGGCGGTGAGGGGGCCCGATGAATCGGACGCGGCGCCGGTGCTGGGCGGTCTCTGTTTGATCGAGGGTGACGCCACCGCCCTGCCTTTCGAGGATAATAGCTTCGACGCGGTCTACTCGATCACTGTGCTCGAGGAATGCGACGCGAATAAAGCGCTGGCCGAGATGGCGCGGGTGGTCCGCCCGGGCGGCCCGGTCGGGGTCGTGGTCCGGGCCATCGACATGCCGCAATGGTGGAACCTGGACCTGCCACCGGCGATCGCGGCCAAGGTCAACGCCCAACCCCAATCGGTCTCGCCCGGCGCGGTGGCGGACCGATCGCTCTATATACGAATGGCGGCGGCCGGTTTTCGCGATATCCAGGGTTTCCCATACCTGCTCACCTTCGACCGCCCCGATGGCCCGATCTGGAACTACCGGGCCAGCCACGCGCGCGGGCTGTTGGATGACGGTGAGCGGGAGGTGTGGGATCGAGACGTCGCGGCGCGCAAGGCGGAAGGGTTGTTGTTTCAAGCCAACCCCGTGCATTGCGCGGTGGGGTGGCTGGGTTAGAATAAACCGTCGTCCCGGCGCAAGGCAGGACCTCGCGGTATTAGCCGAGAATGGGAACCGTTCAATCGCGCGGCCGATTCCGAGGCCCTGCCGTTCGCCAGGGCGACGGGAATGAGGATGTCGTGGCTATTAACGAGCGCGTGACGGCGAAACTTCGTTCAATCAAGCCAGGTTAGCTGTTTCGACAGGTCTTGCCAGGTCGGGTTCGTTGTCTCTATCAGATCAATTTTCCAGACTCGTCGCCAAAACTTCAGGTTCTTCTCGCGTTGGATCGCGTCGGTGATTCGATCGTGGAATTCGAGGAAAACGAGATTTGAAATCTTATACCGGCGCGTGTGAATGACTTCACCAGACTGATGTTGGGCCAATCGTCGACGAATGTTTCCTGTCACGCCGATATAGATTGCGCCATGTCGTCGGCTGGCAAGAATATAGACACAAGGTTTCATCATGAGGGTTATGGAAGGTCCAGGACGGTTTTTCCGCCGCTTCGCCTCTATTGGAGCAAACTTCGTGGGGCGTGGCTGACAGGCCCTGCCGTTCGCCAGGGCGACTGGAGCAGGGATGGCGCTCATCAGCCGAAACGCAAAACCCAAACCGTCGTCCTGGCGTAAGGCAGGACCTCGCGGTGCGGGCCAAGAATGGCAACGGTTCAATCACGCGGCCGGTTCCGAGGCCCTGCCGCTCGCCAGGGCGACGGAGGTTGTGGGGCGCTTTGTTGTATCGGTGAAACGCAAAACCCAAACCGTCGTCCTGGCGCAAGGCAGGACCTCGCGATGTGAGCCGAGAATGGCAATGGGTCAATCACGCGGCTACCTTCGAGGCCCTGCCGTTCGCCAGGGCGACGGGGGTTTTGGGGCGCTTTGCTGTATCGGTGAAACGCAAAACCCAAACCGTCGTCCCGGCGCAAGGCAGGGCCTCGCGGTGCGGGCCGAGGATGGCAACGGTTCAATCACGCGGTCGGCTACGAGGCCCTGCCGTTTGCCAGGGCGACGTGATGCGGGAATCGATGGCCGCAAATCCAAGCCCTGTCGCGAAAATCCGACCCCCCGAGACACCGTCTCCCCACCGCCCCCAATCCCCGTTAAACTCCCCGAGTAACCCAACCGGAGACTCCCATGGATCGCGAGACCCTATACGCCGAGGCGCATAAGCTGGCCGAGAGCCGCGTGCATGACCGCATGGATATGGACGAGAAGATCGACGCGCTGGAAATGGCGATGATGGAGTTGTTGGACATCCAGATCATGAAGCCGCCGATCGGACGCGTCGGCAACTATGCTTCGGGCTCGATGAAGCCGGCCAAGGGGCGGTGGTTGATGGGTGACGACCCCCGAATGCCCAAAATGCCCGAGAAGCCGACATTGATCGACTTCTTCAAGCACCGGATCATGTGCGACGCGTTCGGCGGCAATCATCTGATGCAGAGCGCCAAACTGGCCGTGGAAAAGGGGCTCGACGACAACGTGGTGCTGGCCTGTCTGCTGCACGACATCTCGGTGGTTGGCCTGATCCGCAGTGACCACGGCCACTGGGGCTCGCAACTGGTGGCGCCGTATGTTGATCCCGAGGTCGCGTGGGCGATCAAATATCACCAGGGCCTGCGATTCCTGCCGAACCCGGAATATGACTATGAGTATCCGGCGCTCTATGCCCGCTCCTTTGGCGAGGACTACACGCCGCCGGACTATATCCAGAAGGAATGGGCCTATTGCCGCGAGCATGAATGGTACGACATCGCGATGCAGTTGGTGGTGAACGATCTCTATGCGTTCGATCCGAACAAGAAGGTCGAGATCGAGGAGTTCGAGGGCGTCATCGCTCGGGCATTTCGCCAGCCCGCCGAAGGGCTCGGTTTTGACGGTAGCCCGTCGGCGCATATGTGGCGCACGATGATCTGGCCGAACAATTTTCTGTAAGCGCTCGCCAAGCCCCCCGCGTCGCCGCTCGCTGGAGTATCGTTATGAAGATCACCGCCGTCGAAACCGTGCAGGTGGAGGAGTTCTCCAACTTTCTCTGACTGCGCATCGAGACCGACGAGGGCCTGGTCGGGCTTGGCGAGACCGCGCGTAACCCGCAAGCGACCGCCGCCTATATCCACGAGACCGCCGCGCCGTATCTGTTGGGCAAGTCCCCCTTGGATATCGAGCGTCACCATTACGCCCTGACCGAAACCGTCGGCAATCGTTTCGCCGGCTATCCCAGCCGCAGCATTGAGATGCGCGGGAACTCGGCGGTGGATTTGGCGCTCTGGGACCTGTTCGGCAAGGCGATGGGACAGCCGATCTGGCGCCTTCTGGGCGGGCTTTGCCGAGAGAAGATCCGGATCTACAACACTTGCGCCAGCGCCGATTACAACCGCGTCGCCCGCGACGGCGCCAATACCAAGACCGTGGAGCACGGCGGGGCGGCCAAGCGCGACTTCACGATCTACGAGGATCTGGAGGCGCAGATGGGCGCGCCCGAGGATCTGGCGCTCTCGCTTTTGGAGGAGGGCGTGAAGGGCATGAAGATCTGGCCCTTTGATGTCTTCGCCATGCAGAGCGGTGGTCATCACATCTCGTTGGAGGATCTGCGGACCGGCGTCTCGGTGATCGAACGCATTCGTAAGGCCGTCGGCGACAAGATGGACATCATGATGGAGTATCACGCGCTCTGGCGGCTTCCGCAGATCTGCCAGATCGCGCGGGCCCTGGATGATTTCGATGTCTATTGGCACGAGGATCCGGTGCCGATGCATCGCTTCGATGATCTCGAACGCTTTAAGCAATCGACCACCGGGCGGGTTACCGGGTCAGAGAATCTCGGCACCAAGACCTGGTATATCGAGGCTTTCGAGCGCGGCGCCATCGATGTGGCGCATTTCGATCTCTGCTGGATCGGCGGGCTGACCGAGGGGCGTAAGATCGCCGCCATCGCCGAGGCTTATGAGCGCCCGATCGCGCCGCATGACTGTGTCGGCCCGGTGACATTGGCGGCCAGCACGCATCTGGTCTGCTCGGCGCGCAATGGATTGATTCAGGAGACGGTCCGCGCGTTCACCCGCGGCTACTATCGAGATATCGCCACGGAACTGCCGCTGATCGAGGATGGCTTCATCACCCCGACCAGCACGCCCGGCATGGGATTGGATCTGGTCCCCGGTTTCACCAAACGCGCGGACGCGACGGTGCGGCGGAGCGCTGTTTAGAGGCCCCTAAAGCCCCGCGTCGCCTTCCCAGTAATCCTTGTTGAGCGACTTCAGCAGCTCGTCATGGGTCTTCTCGAGGCAACCACGCAGACGCACCTTGTAGCCGTTATCGGCGTAGAACTTAC
>JADHLJ010000377.1 GCA_016780745.1 Alphaproteobacteria bacterium
CCTCTACGTCTCCCTGGCGCCCGGCATGGGCTACGAAGGCAAAAAGCTGATCGCCGAGGTCATGGATGGCGAGGGAATGGTCAGGGCGAAAACCCTTTCCGTTCAAGTCTTCGACCCAAAGGCCATGGGAGAGGTTGGCACCCAAGGCCCCGCCGCGCGTCCGGCCACCGCCGGTGGCGCGCGCCCTGCCGGAGCCGCGTCGGGCCCCAATCCATTTCGCGTTTTCTTTTCGTTTCTCTCAACCCTTGGCAAGGGCTTCAAATTCGGTGACCCGCGGGGCAAGGCCCCACCCAAAACCACGCCGGTCGCCAAATTCGGCGATCCCGCCAAGGCTCAAGCGGCGAACCGCCAGATCAACCCGTCCTCGACGGCTTACGAAACCAAATACCCGGACGAAACCGAAACCCTCAAGGACGAAGTGGTCGGTCTCGAAAGCCAGGAAGTTCTCGGGGCCGACTTTTTCGAATATATCCGGGCCAATCTGATCAATGAGGATCTGACCAGCAATCAAAACCAGGCGATGGGCGTGTTTTGTTTCAAGATTGGCGCCTTGGTCCGCATCGAGAGCGGCATCGATCTAGCCGGCGACCGTGGTCGGGCGATCCTTTGCAACACCCTTGGCATGCTGATGTTCTCATCCGAGGATATCGAGGATTTCATGGCCCGCATGATGAGCTTGCTCACCCATGACGGCGCCCGCCGGTTTCTCAAGGCCGGGGCGCGGTGCTTGGATTATCACCAGAACGCGCGCTCCGAGGACTTGATCACGACATTTCGCAAGACCTTCGGGCTCGTCGGTAGCGAGGACGAGGAACTTGGGATAACCGAGGATATCGGTATCATTTTCACCGATATCGTCGATTCAACGAAACTGAACAGCGAGATCGGCGACTTCAAATCCCAGAAAGTCGTCGATCACCACGAGGCTATTGTCCGGCACAATTGCGCCAAGCATGGCGGTCGTATTCTGAAGCATCTCGGCGATGGTTTCATGCTCGCCTTCCATGACAGCCGCGAAATGGTCAAGTTCATGCAGGCCGTCTTCGCGCAATACCGCGACGAAGGCCTGCCGGAAGATGTCGAGCCCTATAAGATCCGGCTTGGTGGGCATTACGGACAGGCGATCGAGAAAAACGGCGATTATTTCGGCTCCACCGTGGCCTTGGCGGCCCGGGTTTCGGCCAAGGCGGGCGACATGCAGGGGGCCTTGCTGAATGAGTATCGCGATATCGCCGAGTCCGAGGGCTTCCACGTCGCCGACCAGGTCAACGTGGCGTTGAAGGGCTTCAAGGAGAAATTCACGATCATTCTGTTGGCGTGATCGACGGCGGCGCCCCAATTGCTCGGTTTCGTTTGTTTGCCGCAACCCTTATTCGGGATACCCTGAACCGTCGCGCCCAATGCGACGGCTAGTATCTGGACCGACCCCATGATCGTTTTCGCTATCGTCTTCGGCGAACCCTATGTCGACGCCTTTTTCGAGACCGCGCTTCCCAGCCTTCTGACGCCAGGCAACGTCCCGGCGCTAACCGCGCGCGATGTCGAGGTCTCGCTGGTTTTCTTCACCACGGAAAGCAGCGTGCCGATTATCGCGGAACGCGCCAAGCGCCCGGTCCCCGGCATGGAACATTTCAGCACCGTCGACGTGTCTTTTTTGCAAGATAAGAACCCGGCGGACTATGCCGACCGAGGGCAATGGCAGAACGATACGATGCGAGACCTGATGATGAAGGCGGTGGCCTATTGCGTCCAGGCGGATCGCCCCTTCATTTTCGCCAATGCCGATGTGCTCTATTCGAACGGCATCGTCGAGAACTGCTATCGCCTGCACCGGGCGACATCCAAGGTCGCCGCCGCCTTTAATGGCCGGGTCGACCCCGGTGCCGATCTCGAAGCATTTCACAGCCTCAGACAATCAGGCGATGACGGATATAAGAAGGCGTTCCTGAAGTACCGAAGCGCGCTTTGGCGTTCCTGGACGGTTTCCTCCAGCGAGGATTTTCCAGACGCGAATTTTGGACATGTGGTCCTTGAGGATGGCGATTTCGTCCATTTGTTTTGCGCGAATCCCAACCCGTTCCTCGGCAAGTTCACCACGGAAGATCTGGTTTTTTTCACCGACTCCGACCGCTACGTGGATTGGGACAGCCGGTGGCGCATTCACCTGGCGAACCGGAACCGGCTTGTGGTCCTGACCAATCTCGACGCGGGGATGTCGATGGAAATCGATCCGCCCGACAGCGACGCCAAGATGGCCAATCACACGCGGGTTCTCGGCCAAAGAAGCCAGCGCAGAGAGGAAACCCTGCGTCTGCTGGACGAATGGAACATGGACACCGACGCGTTCCGCGCCGAGCAGCGACGATCGCATTACGATACCGATTTCAATATGTTCTGCTTCACCACCCGGCGATAGCCGGAAAGCGCCGCCAGACGAACCCGGACCGGAAATCCGGTAGTGGTTGGTATCCGCCACCTTTTCATGGCATAATTCATGCTTCGTTGAGCAGAATGCCACGGAAATTGAAAGCGCGTCGCCATGACCAAGCAGAACAGCCTTGGCGCGGTTACCCCGGCGGGACGGAAACTGATCTACCTCGCCGATTTGACCCATACGGGCCAGATTGTATCCGCCAATGTCCATCCCCTGGGGATCGGCCTGATTGCCGCCTATGCCAAGCAAGAGCTGGGCGAGCATATCGAGATCGAACTTTTCAAGTATCCCGACGACCTCGGCCAGGCACTCGATTGCCGGACCCCCGACGTCATCGGATTCTCCAACTACTCCTGGAACTTCAATCTCGGATACGCCTTCGCCGAACGGGTGAAGCGCGAGGCGCCGGAAACCGTTGTCGTGTTCGGCGGCCCGAATTACGGAACCACGGAGCGCGAGCTTTCGGCGTTCTGGGACAAACACGACGCCATTGATTTCCACATGGTCGGCGAGGGCGAGAAGGCCTTCGTCGCGCTGTTCGAAACCCTGGTCGATTTCGATTTCGACGTGCCGGCGATCAAGCGCGCCGAGCACCCCATCGCCAACGGCCATTATCGGCTTGGCGATCGGATGATCACCGGCGAGATGCTGCCCCGGGTCCGGGATCTGTCGGAACTGCCCTCGCCCTATCTCGAGGGCCTGATGGACAAGTTCTTCGATTCCGTCCTGATCCCAGCGGTGCATACGACACGGGGTTGTCCGTTCACCTGCACCTTCTGCACCGAGGGAAGCCGCTACTACAACAAGGTCGCAAAGCGCTACGACCTCGAGGATGAGTTGGACTACATCGGCTCCCGGGTGCGGGACGTGCCCGATCTGATCATGTCCGACGCGAATTTCGGCATGTTCAAGGAAGACGCCGACAAGGCACGGGCGATCGCCGCGCTGCATGACAAATATTCCTGGCCGAAGCATATCCAGGTCGCCGGCGGCAAGAACCAAAAGCATCGTTTGCGCGAGGTCACCCGTATCCTGAAAGGCCGCATGGATATATCAGCGTCCATGCAATCCACCGATCCGGAGATCCTCAAGAACATCAAACGCGCGAACATCTCCTATGGCGAGCTCAACGAGCTCGGCGAGTGGAGCCATGAGATGAACGCCAAATCCTTTGTCGAGCTGATCCTCGGCCTGCCCGGAGACACCGTGGCCAAGCACCGCAAATCCGTCGAGGACTCGGTCCGGTCCGGCGTTAGCGTGGTGCGCATGCATCAGCTGATCATGCTGCCCCAAACCGAGATGATGACGCCGGAATCCAAACAACAATACGGCATGAAGACCAAATACCGAGTCGCCGCCCGATCCTTTGGGCGGTACCGCGTGTTCGGCGAGGAATTCATAGCCGTGGAATATGACGAGATCTGCACCGAGCAGGACTCCATGTCCTTCGAGGAATATATCGATTGCCGTATGAGCGATCTGACCGTGGAGATCACCCATAACGGCAATGTATTCCGCGAGCTTTATGACCTATCGGCGGCCTGGGGACTGGACTGGGCGGAGCTGATCTCCACGATGCATCAAAACCTCGACGCTTTGCGGCCCGGCCTGAAAGCCCTCTATGACGGGTTTCGCCAGGAGTCGATGGCCGGGCTCTGGGACGATGTCGCCAGCCTGGAGGCGCACGTAAAAGCCAATCTCGATCACTATATCGAAACCAGCGAGGGCGTGAATCAACAGGCCATGACCAACGCCAAGGCCCGGGCGTTTTTCCATCATCTCGAGGATATTCACGAGAGCGTCTACGACACGTTCCTCACTCTCGCCGAACCCCGGGGGTTGCTGACACCCGAGATGCGCGACTATCTGGGCGAGCTGCGGCGCTATAGTCTGCAGCGCAAGACCTCGATCCTGGATTGCGACACCGTGGTCTCGGGCCGATTCAGCTACGATTTCCCGGGCATTTTCGCCAACGCGGCCTTCGACCGCCCCTCGGAGTTCCGTCTCACCGAGCCCCGGACCTTCCAACTCAGCCACGACCTCGACCAGCGCCAGACCATCCGAGGCTATGTCGGTCAGTATGGCGAGACCCTGGCGGGCCTGGGCCGGGTCCTCATGAAATTGCCGATCCATAGGATCTTCAGAACCGGTCACATGGCGACCGACGAGACAAGTGGCGAGCGCCCACCTCAAACAGGCGAACCCTTCGTGCCGAGCAATATGGTTATGGGATTCTAAGGTCGCTCGGCGTTGTGTCGATCCGACGCCCACACTTCGTGGTGGTCCTTCCAAAGCGGGGAAGATTGAACCCGAAGGGCTTTAGCGGATTGCCAGGCAATCCACTGTCGCCATCCGACATCTCCCGTGATCTCGTGCTTTCTGGCGAAAGCGCGGTGGCGCGGGCGAGCAGAGCTGGTCCTCGCACCGAATTATCTCTATTTTTCAGTACTTTGTGCGTGTATCAATATGAAAAATGTAGCAGCGGAATGTAGTACTTTCAAACGCCTGAATGCCTCATTGCCCATTTAGCAGGTGCCTGAACGGACCTGGATAATTTTTGCAATTGATTGCACAAGAATTCAAC
>JADHLJ010000378.1 GCA_016780745.1 Alphaproteobacteria bacterium
ATCGTTTGCCCGTGGCATGGACTGGAATTCGATATTCGAACCGGACAGCATCCCGGCACCTCGGAACTGGCGCTTGAGCGGGCGACGGTCCAGGTTGATGGAGGCGAGGTCTATGTCCTCCTCTGAGGAAACCGAAACACCCCCCGTGACCGATTTGGAAAACGATCCCTACGCGGCTCTGGAACGCGCCGCCGATCTGGTTTGGGAGCGGGCCGAGGGCGCGGTGGCCGAGGGCGAGGTCGCGCGGGTGTCCGACGCCGCCGTCGCCAAGCTGATGACGGCCGCGGTTAAGCTCTACGCCGCGAAGGCCGATGGCGAGGACCGGACCTTTCGCCCGGTTCTGGGGGAGTATGACGAGGTTGTCACGCCGACCGAGGCGTTGACGGCGGTGACCGAGGTGCTGCGCGCGCTGCGCCTTGGTCCGATGGAATTCGGTCTCTGGTCGCGGCGGCGGCCCGAGGATTACCACGACATTCCGTATCCGGCGGCGCCCGAGGCCGCGCGGGGCGAGGACTGAACGAGCGAGGTCTGGAGGACGACATGGACGCAGCCATCACCAAGGCCCAGGACCATCCGGTTCAGGACATCGACACCTATACCGACACCAGGGATTACCTCGCCCATTCGCGCCGTGACGCCGAGCGCAAGGGTTATGACGACTGGCTGATCGTCGATATCGACGCGCATCACGTGGAAAGCGTCAGCTGGGCCGAGGTGACCGAATATATCGAGGACCCCGTCGTGCGCCACCAGGCGACGATGTACCAGAAGGAACGGGTCGGCGCGCCGCCCTACGGCCTGAACGGCGATCTCGGCCTGCGATACCAGGACGTCGGCGGGCGCATCCCGCATCAATCGAGCCAGCGCGAGAAAGTCGAGGAGACCGATGTTCACCGGGACGTGGTGCTGACCCGCCGGGCCATGCACGGCCTCGCGGTCGATTACATGGTGCTGTTCCCGACCCCGATGCTGTTCCTCGGCATGCATCCCCAGACCGACATGGAGATCTTCCTCTCCCAGGCCTACAACCGCTGGCTGACCGAGCGGATTCTGCCGGGTGACCCGGGGATCGTCACCCTCGTCGTGCTGCCCTTCAACACCCCCGACGCGGCGCTCAAGATGGTCGAGCAATACGCCGACAATCCCAGCGTCATCGGCTTCTGCGTCACCTCGACCCGCTACAAGCCGGTGCATGCCAACGAGTATATGAAGCTCTACCGGGCCATCGAGGAGACCGGCAAGCCGATCGCCTTCCACGCCGGCTATCACTGGCAGGACCCGTCGTTGGCGACCTGCAACACCTTCCTCGGCATGCATTCCCTGGGCTTTGCCTGGTGCAACATCGTGCACATGACCAACTGGGTCCTGAACGGCATCCCCGAGCGTTTCCCCAATCTGAAGTCACTCTGGGTCGAGAGCGGCCTCGCCTGGGTGCCGTTCCTGATGCAGCGCCTGGACGACCAATACCTGATGCGCCAATCCGAGGCGCCGCTCCTCAAACGCATGCCCAGCGACTATATGCGCGAGAATTGCTGGTACACCTGTCAGCCGATGGAAAAGAGCAACATGAAGGCGTTGGAGGTCACCTTCGACATGATCAACGCCGACAGCCAGCTGCTCTACTCCTCCGACTGGCCGCATTTCGACTTCGACACGCCCAGCGTGATCCACGACCTGCCGTTTCTGGACGAGCAAGCCAAGCGGAACATTTTGGGGCTCAGCGCGGCGAAGATCTTTGGGCTGGATCCGAAGGGGCCGAAATAGGGGGTCGGGAGTTAAGCCGCAAAGCTCGTGTATTTCTATCCGTCAGCTATGAATTTTTGGGGTGGTGGATCCGACGTTTCGCGTCGACTAAAGTCCGTTCCATGAACAATCCGACCCAACGCCGTCTCGCCGCGATCGTGTCAGCCGATGTGGTCGGTTATTCCCGACTTATGGGTGTTGATGAAGTCGGCACGCTCGCGGCGTTGCGGGCCCACAGGGCCGAGCTCATCGACCCGAAGATCGCGGAACATGGTGGGCGCATTGTGAAGACGATGGGCGATGGATTGCTGCTGGAGTTTCCATCGGTTGTCGACGCCACGACCTGCTCGATCGAGGTCCAGGAGGGAATGGCGGCTCGCAACGCGGAGATGCCGGACGCCAAGCGCATCGTATTTCGAATTGGTGTCAATCTGGGTGACATCATTATCGATGGCGAGGATATCCACGGGGACGGCGTCAACGTGGCGGCACGGCTGGAGAGTTTGGCCAAGCCCGGCGGTTTGTGCGTCTCCGCCGGGGTGCACGAACAGGTGCGCGATCGACTTGATCAGCCTTTCGCGGATTTGGGCGAGCTGGATGTCAAGAACATCGCGCGCCCAATCCGGGTGTGGCAGTGGTCGCCCGGAGACCAATGCGCAACGGCGGATATCTCGATGGCCTTCAAGAGGCCGGCGCTGTCGGATAGGCCATCGATCGCCGTGCTTCCCTTCGAGAATATGTCTAGCGATCCGGAGCACCAGTATTTCGCGGATGGTATCGCCGAAGATATCATCACGGCACTCTCGAAAATCTCTCGAATGCGCGTCATCGCACGGAATTCGACATTTGCATACAAAGGTCAGGCAATTGATCTGAGACGGGTCGCGAGTGAATTGGGCGTTCGCTATATCCTTGAAGGGAGTGTTCGTAGCGGTGGAAACAGGCTACGCATCACGGCCCAGCTAATCGATGCCGTTGATGGTAGCCACGTTTGGGCTGAACGTTACGACCGTACCGTCGACGACATTTTTGATATTCAGGACGATATTACGAAGGAGATCGTAACCGCGTTGCGGGTCAATCTTACCGACGGCGAGGAAGCGAATGTATTGGCGCGCGGGACGAATGACATCGAGGCTTGGCAGCTATGCGTCCGCGCGGCCGAACTTTTGATACGATTCAATACAACAGATTATTTAGAGGCGCGCCAGCTGGCACAAAGAGCGACGGAATGCGATCCGGACTATGCTTATGCTTGGGCGGTGCTCGGTCTCACATATTGGTGGGATGGCAGGCTTGGTTTTACCGGTGAGGCCGCAGCAAAGTTTGAACGCGCCAACTCTTATGCGAAACGTGCTAGGGCACTTGATGATACTGTTTCCTGGGTGATCGGACTGAGTGTGCATGTCGCTGGTGACCAAGGGGATGCGGATAAAGCGGTCGCCATTGGGCAGCGTGGCTTCGAGCTCAATCCAGGTAGCGCGGATGTTCGAGGGTTCTTTGGGATTTCACTGACACGCGCCGGGCGATTTAGCGACGCCGTGGACCATTACCGCGCGGCGATATCACTCAATCCGTTTTGCCCGAACTGGTATCGATTTGGTCTTGCCCGCAATCTGTCGATATTGGGAAAGTTCGATGAAGCTCTGATCCTTCTAGATGAAATTCATAGTCTTGAAGCCTCGCACACGAATTCGTGGGTTTTTACGGCTTACGTGCTTGGCCAAATTGGGCGAATGGACGATGCCGAAGCGGCCGTCAGAGAGGTCAAAAAGCTGGCGCCAAATCTGCTCCTAAGGCATGCGCCTAACAGCCTCTCGACGAATGATGAGGCGGCTAAGGGGCGTTTTGTTGTCGGCCTTCGTAAAGTAGGGTTTCCCGAATGAGATTCAGTGAACAGACAGTACCGAGTTAGGCGATGTCCACGAGCTGTTTTAGGAGCGCCGCGGATTACCCTTAGCCTGGAAAGTCTGGGGACAGTTATCCAACCAATTCCTGAACTGATCCGCGGTAACCCCAACACGCATGAACGTGCCGACTGATCCCAAAATCGCGCTACACGGGTGACGCGCTATGCCGTGCGTTGCGGATATCGACGATCAGAATCCGATCCCCGAGCGGGCGGTAATAGACATGATGGCTCCGATAGACATAGCGGCGGCGGCGCTGGTCGAACCGCCGCCCCATTTGAGGGTTGTCGCCGCGAATGTCGAAGCTGTGGTAAAGGCCGCTCAAATACTCGCGGGCCTGATGCCCACCAAAATTCGTATCGGTATAGCGGATAATCTCTTCAATTTGCCGCAGCGCCTTGCGGCTCAGGTCGTGGTTCATTCGGCGTTCTGTAATTCCGCCCGCATGCGCCGGATGACGGCCTCGGCGGATTCCGGTTCCGCGATGCCGCCAGCTTCCGCCTCGTCAAGATCGCGGCGGATGACGGCGCGTTGTTCTTCCGGCGTAAGGCTGTTCCAAAGATTCATATCTTCCCCGGTTGGAAACACCGTCGAGGCGAAGCGGATTTGGGACACTTCCATGGATTTCACGTCAGCCATGGGTTCATCAATTCATTGCCTGGCGGGAATCCAAAACCACCACCCACCCCCTCGGCCGGGTTCGGGCGGCCGAGCGGGGCGCTGACCGAGCGGGCGGATCATCCGACCTTTCGCGGGATCGTCGCGGCCGAGGGTGTGCACTTGTTCCTTGGCCAGGGCGGTGTGCCGCTCATGCGTGATGGTGCCGTCATCGGCGGCACCGGTCTGGAGGACGAGGATTGCGCCCAGGCGGGGGCGGATACTCTTTCAAACGGGGCGTGAGGGCTACTCTCGGCGAGGCCTTGCTGTTTATATCGGCCTTTGGGCAAGCGTTTGAGGTCCTGCCGTTCGCCAGGACGACGGGGTGTGAGGACTCTATCTTATCCGTCGCCCTGGCGAACGGCAGGGCCTCTTGCCGGGACCATCAACGCGACGGATGAAACTCACCCATCCCCTCAAAAGAACACGAACGACCGCACCACCACGTTCTTGCGGAACGGCGCGCCCTCGGGGGCCGTCGGGTCGTAGCAAGCGCTGTGGAAGGACCAGCGCGAGACCGAGCCGTCGGTCACCGAGTCATAGCATTTCAGCATCGAGACCTCGGTCGAGGTCTGCTGGGGGAACCAGTACCACTCGTGATCGGCGCGGTGGGTGAAGCGGGTGGTCTCGCCGACCCGGTCGTCGTAGATCCGGTAGTTGTTGATATAGGGCTGATCCGCGAAGGACGGCCAGGCGC
>JADHLJ010000013.1 GCA_016780745.1 Alphaproteobacteria bacterium
ACGAGCTGCTCGTTTCACGCGAAGTCCGTGGGTTCGCCCCGGGAAGAAAAAGAAGAACAAAAACCTAATGGTCGGATAAATATCAAAAAATCTAACGCGATGCGCTGCCGCCCCGCATATGGTGAACCTCGTCAGGAGGACCCATGCTCTTCATTGTCATTGAAGATAAGAAGAAGGAGAAGAAGCGAACCTCTCCGATAAGGCCGGCTCCCTCCCCGCAATGCGCCGCCGCCCCGCGCAAGGTCGAGGTGCCTCGGGAGGACCCGAGTTTGTTACATGGCGGTGCGGTAGCGGTATATCCGCTCTTCAGCGGACACGCCCTTCAAGTGCGCGAGTTCGGGGCTGCCCGTAAATCTAGACCGCGCCAACATCGCGGGAATGTCACCGTCGTCGTTCAAAGCGCTGGTCAAGCAAATCTCGCCGGCATCCGCCAATCCCTGCACCCGGGCGGCGATGTTCACCGTCTGGCCGAAATAGTCCAGGTTCCGTCCGCCATTGATGGCCAACGCGGGGCCTGCGTCAAGTCCAACCTTAAGTCCAACGTCATCACCGCCGCGATCACCGACCAGATCCCGCATCGCGGCCATCATTGCCACTGCCGCCGCGGCACCGTCATTGCCTGTCGGAAACGCCGCCATCACCGCGTCGCCCATGGTCTTGATCACCGCTCCGGAATGACTTCGCACGACCTGCTTGAGGGCCATGAAATGATTTTGAACCAACCGATAAGCGGCAAGATCCCCTTCCCTATCGTACAATGCCGTGGAGCCTTTCAGATCCGTAAACAACAGAGTGAGGCTTCGCAGTTTCAGCTTCAAATCGGGCGCCAATTCGTTCATTGCGAAGCAATCGCGGAACGCTTGATTGTTGAGCAGATGCTTACCGGTGAGCCGGCGTCCAAATTGTGGCGCCCCCTTTGCCATGATTTCGCCAATCGCATCCATGTCCAATCGGAGCACACGGCACCACACCGGCTGATCGGTACCATTGGTCATCGTTATCTCGGCATCTCCGGCCGGGATCGAAATCTCGGACCGCGAGAAACCCGCGCTCGACAAGGAAAGCTCAGCCGTGGGCGCGTTTCCAACCGCCGGCGCATCTTCCGCGACCCGCAAATCAGCGCCGGAATGCGTATCCAAACAGATCAGCCTATATCCTTGGCCAACCTCCAGCCGAATATGCAAGGGCCCGGTTTCGCCAGGCCCAAGCTTTACATCGGCCACGGTGTTCCGCTCATGATAGCCGCGCCAGTCGTCCCGGAAAGGATAACTGGATGACGTAAAATAGTGTTGATAGGTGGCGAAATCATCGTGCAAATCGACAGGGATACCCATCGCGGCGTAGGCAAAGCTGACCTCGACCGTATCATCGAGCACGGATTCCACGTCCTTGTCGCAGAGTGAGCAATGCAGGGTATCCTCCGCCACGCGATCAAGCTCGGCGACGCTATTCGTGATGCCCCCGCAAAGGGAGCAGATCATGCCCCATTCGAGATCAAAAAGCCCAAGTTTGGCGCCATGCACGAAGAGGTCGACCGCCGTTTCGGAGCTTATCCCCGCGGCGTCCGCGAATTCGAAGGGATTGATGCGAGCCGCCTGGCTCCGTGAAAGCAACCGCAAGTGCTGGTCGAACCGGGCCAACTCAACGCTGTCGCAGGCGCCACGCATGGCGGCGGTTTCCAGGATTGCCGAGACGGATTGGGTCATGACACGGTCTCCCTTGGTACCCACGAACAATGTGGTTTGAGCCCGACCGTTCGGCAAGACCTACGGCAAGAAGATGCAATCACGGAAGACGGATCTCCAGGATCCGGATACCGCCGATTTGATAGAGAAGGTCTGGTTGGGACGCTGTGCGGGTAGAAAAGCACAATGGCCCCCATAGGGTCGACAATATTGACCGGCTTCTTATCCCGTTCTGGATCGCGCGTTTTTAACCGCAATAGACCTAAAGATCTATTTTCAGAATGCGCGTGATCTGTTTCTTGAAGTCGTTCACCGAAACCGGCTTAACCATGTAGCCGGACACCTTCAATTTTTTCGCCTTCATCACGTTGCTTTCCTGGGTATCGGATGTGAGGAAGACAACCGGGGTATTAGCTATCTCGGGTTTGTTGAAGCTCCTCAGCTTGGTAAGAAACTGGATGCCGTTCACCGGCTCCATGTGAATGTCGCAAAATATGAGGTCGGGCTTCATCAGCATCGTCTTTCGAAAACCCTCCCCGCCGTCCACGGCCTCGGATATTTTCGAGACGCGTAGCTTGCTCAGGATCTGGAATATAATTGTCCTGATGAATTCCTCATCCTCGATCACCAAAATTCTGACATCTTCGATGTTTGGCATTGCATCAATTCCCTCTTAAAAAATGGGCGCAAAAGGGCTCGACCTGGGCACGCAACTCGTCATGGGCATCCGGAATCACGCTCGCGAACTCGGCCGCGGTGGCGAGATCATCGGCGTCCAACATGTCCTGAATGTCGCCCATGAGATCCGCGAAGCGTTTGGCGCCGACCGAACTACCGGAGCCCTTCAGAGCATGGGCGACATCGCGGGCGTCCTTGTGGCGGGACTGCTCCAGCGCGTCGGTCAACTCAGCGACGCGAGGCTCCAGGGTGCCGAGGAAGTCCATGACGAATTCGGCGGCGCTGGCATCAAACGGCCCGAATGCATCCTCCAATTGAGCAGGATCGAAAACCTCGGGATCCAGCGCGGGGGCGCCGGAGGGCGCGGCCTCCTCGGGATCGATTTCCGGTCCAGGCTCCTCGATCTTCCGCAGCGCCAAGGCATGCGGCAATTGCGCTTCAAGAACCGCCTCGAACCTGGCCATCTCGATCGGTTTGCGCAAATAGCCATTCATCCCGGCGTCGAGGCATTGTTGCTCGGTTTGCGGCAGCGCATCCGCGGTCAACGCGACGATCGGCAGGGTCTTGCCATCGGACCGCGCCGCCTCGGCGGCTCGGATCGCCGCCGTCAACTCGAAGCCGTCCATCTCCGGCATATGGAAGTCCGTCAACAGGAGACCGTAGGAGTGCTTGTCGTAGAGCACCAATGCCTCGGCGCCGTTATTCGCGATGTCGAACGCGAATCCCAAGCGCGATAACAGGCGGCGGATGACGATTTGGTTGGTCTCGTTATCCTCGGCGACAAGGATCGCGGCTTCGTGCGCGTGCGCGGTGTCAATATCAGGCGCCACATAGACCACGGGTTCACTTTCCTGGCCGATCGCGTCATCGTTGATTTCGGCGCGACCGAGAGCGACCGCGACCATGTGCCAGACCCGGCGCAATCGAACCGGACAAGTCAGCGTGGCTTGCAGGGCCATATGCTCGCGCTTCAGATCCCCCACGGTCAGGCTCGACACCGCGCCGTGGAAGGCGGTGAGCACCACCGGTCGACCGCCGACCGCGTCGATTTCCCCGAGTTGAGCGATCGAGGACCGACTGACGTGAAGGCCAGGCTTTACGTTGATGAAAACCAAGTCCGGCGCCGCCGACAGATTCCCGAGCGCCTCCTCGATGCTCGGGGCGGGCGAGAAAGCCGTCAGCGCCGTCCCACATTCCGCGACGCCGCCGTCACCCAGATATCGGACCAAGACTTCCGCCTCGCGGCGTCCATACCCAACCAGAAGGACACGCGCGTCGGAAAGATCATGCTCGGGAACAAGCGGCTCTCCGTCCGGTTCGAACGGAAGCTCGAACCAGAATACCGAGCCTTCTCCGGGCACGCTGTCGACATCGATTTCGCCGTCCATCAACTCGCAGAGACGCTTGCAGATCGACAGCCCAAGCCCGGTTCCGCCAAATTTTCGCGACGTCGAGGTATCGGCCTGGGTAAAGGCCTGGAAGAGTTTCCCGCGTTGCTCTTCCGTCAAGCCGATCCCGGTATCGACGATCTCGAAACGCACCGTGACGGATTGGCCGCCGCCCGCCGCCCCATCGGTTAGGCGAACCCGAAACTCGACGCCCCCCTCCTCGGTGAACTTGATCGCGTTACTGGCGAGGTTGAGCAACAACTGGCGAATGCGGTTGGGATCTCCAATCACCTTGTTTGGGAGTTTGGGATCAATATCCACCAGGAAATCCAGGGACTTTTCCTCGGCCCTGGGGGCAAGAAGGTCGGCGGTCGACTCGATAACATCGACAAGGTCGAACGAGATCCGCTCAATATCGAGCTTGCCCGCCTCGATCTTCGAGAAGTCCAGAATATCGTTGATCACCGTGAGCAAGGCATCCGCCGATTGTCGGATCGTCTTGGTCATGCCGCGTTGATCGGCCGTGAGCTTCGTCTGGTCGAGAATCTCCGACATCGACATGACGCCGTTCATCGGCGTGCGGATCTCGTGGCTCATGGTGGCCAGAAATTCGGCCTTGGTCTTGGCGGCCTGCTCGGCCTCCTCCCGCGCCGTAACCAGTTCCATCTCCATGGCCTTGCGCTCGGAGATATCGGTTTCAACGGAGCCAACGGAGACGATGTCGCCTTTCTCGTCGCGAATGGGGAATTTGGTGATGAGAAGCGTGTGGTCCTCGCCGTCGGCGAAGGGCTCGATCACCTCGTCCTCGATGAGTTCTCCGGTTTCCAGAATCTTCCGGTCCAGCGCGACGAGATGGTCGGCGACCTCTTTTGGATAAACGTCGGATGTTTGCTTACCGACCACATCGGACCCGTCGGCGACAAACCATTTTCGGAACGAGTCATTGATCAACTCGTACCGTCCCGCTCGATCCTTGAGCGCGATGGACACCGGGAGCTGATTAACCACGCCCTTGAACCGCATTTCGCTCTCGCTGAGCTTGGCGGTTCTTTCGGCGATGGTTCTTTCCAGGTCTTCCTGATGATCCTCCAGCTCCTGATTTTTGCGGGCGAGCTCGGCGGTGAGTTCGAAGATCGACTTGGCGGTCAGAATATCACGCTGGACATCCAGGAACGCATCATTCAAGGCCGGATGGAGCGGCGGCAATTTCTTGGAGGCGACCATGGGGCCGAAGGCGTCGCCGTGATTTCCCGCGTCAACTGTGTCGCAGCAATGGATCAGTTGGCGGGCGCAGGCCGCGTTGGCCTCGCCGGCATCGAGCCTGAACACCAGGTGCTCCTCGGCGCCCACGGCGCTCAGCTCAAGCGCGATGGCGGCGTCCTTAAAATTCCCGGCGTGATCGCGGATAATCAGTGACCAAGCCGTCGCGAAACGCCCGGCCTCCACCTCGGAGTATCCAAGGTTTCTGGACACCGAGAAGATCTTCCCGCGTATCTCGGCGAAACTCTCGGGCCCTGGGATCGGAATTGTCGCGAGATTAATCATTGGAACACTTCACCACGATGCATGAGGAATCGTCGTAGTCCTTGCCGAACCGCCGCATGATCTCTCCCGTCGCGGTTTCCGCCTTGTCGTGAAGCATCATGGGATAGTCCACGAGCGTGAAGTTCGACGAGATCCCGTCGGTGTGAAGAACCAGGAAATCGCCCGGCGACAAGACATCCTCCTGGACGCGAACACTGGCGACGGCGATGCCGAGGGTTCCCGGTCTGGATATCAGGCTGCGCTCGCGCCCACCGAAGATCTTGCCGACGGTGTTCCCGATGCCCGCGTATCGCAGCGCCATCGTGGTCGTGTTGATCCACGCCATCCCCACCGCCGCGCCGATGCTGCCCTTAAGCACCTCGTGCAGACCAAGGACCAGCGCCTCGGGATCGCGGGTCGTTTGCTTCTCAACCCAGGCATTCACGGCGCGACTGACTTCGAAAGCCGGGCGACCATGGCCGAGCCCGTCGCAAATCACCGCCATCACGCCGTCGTTTTGCTCCAACAGGAGCGTCGCGTCGCCGCTCACGAACTGCCCGCGACACGGCTTCACCGCCGAATGATAGGTCAGCCGCGCCACGGTCAACGCTTCCACAGACGGAACGTGACATGGGTTCCGCTCTCGGGGCTGGAATTGATGTCGAACCGGTCCACCAGTCTCTTCACCCCCGGCAGCCCCAGGCCCAGGGTTCCGGAGGAGCTGGACCTGTCTTGCATCGCGAGTTCGATATCCGCGATCCCCGGGCCTTGATCAACGGCGGCGACTTCGACGCCGGTTTTCCGGCCCTCGGCGACCGGTCGATACCGAAGCTCTCCCTTGCCCGCGTATTTCAGAATGTTCCGGCCGATCTCGGAGGCCGCCGTGACCAGACGCGTGGCGCCGGGGGCATCGAACCCGTTGACCATGGACCATTTGCGTAGTTGCGCGAGGGCGACCGAAAGATCCAATTCGGACTTGATGCGATGGACATGCGATTGATCCCGAGCCGGCGTTGTTCTCAACATCACCGGCCCCTGATCGCTTGCAAGGCCTGTTCGACCGAGCCCATTGCCGTCACGCCGGTGAGGTCCGCGTTGAGTTCCGCCAAGCTCGCCGCGACGCCGGGACGCAACCCAACCAGGATGGAGCGCGCTCCCATCAGACCGGTCATCCGCATGATTTTCCTAATGGACTCGAAATCTCGTGGGTCGAGGACGTAAACATTCGACAGGTCCAAAAGCAGAGCGCCGGCGCGGGTCTGTTCGATCTTCGCCAGGACATTTTCGGAGAAGCGCCGAAAAACCTCGTCGTGAAGATCCGATTGAATCGTCGCCACCACGCAGCCATCAATGAGCGTGAGGGAGAACTGACCCAAACTGGCGCCGGAAAGGTCGTCCATGTCAGGCCCGGCTGACACTGACGCCGATGGTCGCGAAACCGACCTCCAGGGCGTCTCGTAGCGTGGTGGTGGTCCGGACATCCCCGGTTTCTATGCCCAGATCCACGATCGTTTGCGCGATCGCCGGAGAGAGGCCGGAAATCATGCACTCGCAGCCCATGAGTTTCGTTGCCTTGGTGATCTTGATCAGGTGATTGGCAACCGCCGTATCGACCACGGCGACGCCACTGATATCCATGATGAACACCTTGGCGCGGGTTTCCATGATCTTCGCGAGCACCGCCGCCATCACATCCTGAGCCCGGTTGGAGTCGATGATCCCGACAATCGGCAGCATGAGAATGTCATCCCAGATCGCGGTTACCGGCGTCGACATTTCCGCCAGGGCCATGCTCTGTTCGGCGAATTGCTCGGCGACAAGCTTGGAAAAGGTGTCAACCACGATCGTCGTGTCCAAATTCAGCAACTTAACGATCGATATCATTGACGCCGCGTGTTCTTCGGGGCTCAGGCCGCCCTCGTACAGTTTTTCCGTGAAGATCACGAAGGATTGGCTGACCCCCGCGAAATAGCTCGGCAAGGGCAGGCCAATCCGCGCATGCGCCTCGCCCAGCTGAACCCGCGTCGCCAGATAGGCCTCGTCCACCCTCGCGTCGAAAAAGCTTTGCCAGTGGTCGATCTGGGAAGATTGGACCCGACCGAGCAGATCGCCGTCATGGAAGTACTCTCGATAATCGGGCCGAGTCTCGAGCCAGGCATAGAAGTGTCGAATGTACTCCGGCATTCTATCCCCAATCGCGGCACCGAATTTCCTAACGTTTTCAAGATCGTCCGGTTTAATGCCATGAATCAGAAGATGCTCTTCAACCGATCCAAGAAACTCGCCTTGGCTCTCGTTTGTCATGGTTGTTTGTATTCCCTTAGCCAGATCCCGGGGCTCGCGTTCATATCAAGCTCACCCCGCTTTTCGCGGTGACACCGACGCCATATCCATTCGCCTCGCGCATCGCCATTAACACTCACCCATTCGCTTCGAATAGTCCCAACTCATCAGGCGCGTTGGTTGAATAGAGACCGCGATCTCACCATCGTCACGGCCCAGCAGCCAATTTCGGAAACGCGTCTCATCCTCGCCGAGATAGCGGTCATGCAGACGCCGCAGCAGCGCCAAATCATGGTCGGGGGTCCTGGTCGCGATCCCCCGGCCTCGCACGCCGTGATACGGCGGCGCGTCGGGAGAGATCTCAAAGCCGCATTTCGGCGTCGACGCCAAACAACGGTCGACCAGGGAGCCTTCCTTCGTCGCGCACCAAAGCAGGCCCTTATCGTAGAGAAACCAATGGGAGGCCACGACCGGCTCACCGGATAGGGTGATGATCGCGAGGCGCATGGGGATGACCGTCGACACCAGAAACTCTTCCGTGGCGTTGGCGGACCAAGGGCCGCTTGGGGTGAGCGGATTCATCTCAGCACCTCGGACCCGTGCGTTGCGCGAAAGCGGTCGTCACGACGCGCCGGGTCAACCGCTGCGCCTCAGCGGGCTCAGCGCCGCCACCACCTCGCCATAGGACTCGTCCAATCCCTCGCGATAAATCTCGGCGGTCTCTATGTCGTCGCTATCCAGACTGTCCTGAATATCGGCCATCAAGCGACCGAGCCTCTGAAAGCCCGAGGAAAGCGAGGCCCCCTTCATCGCGTGCACATGGTCCCGCGCCGCTTTCAGATCCCGGCGCTCGAATGCTTGGTTTATGGTCGCGACCTCTTCTCCGAGACTTCCCATGAAACCAAGAACGAAGGTCACCGCGTCGTCGTTAAACTCGCCAAACCCGTCGTTCAGGGCCGTGGGGTCGAAAACGTCCGGATCGACACCATCCAAGAGACCCCTAGGCGCGACGGGCTGGGTTGCCCGGGTTGGAAGTTCAACGATCTCCGCGCTCCGCGGCGGCTCCGAACTTGATGTCCCCGCCAAGGTTCGGATCTCGTAGATCGCCGGTATATGGTCATGCAGGACCGCCTCGAGCCGATCCAACTCGATCGGCTTCCTCAAGTAGCCGTCCATGCCCACCTCCTCGCATTGGCGCGCGGTCTCGGGCAGGACATCCGCGGTCAAGGCGACGATTGGCAACCGAGATCGACCATCCGCTTCAAGTTCCCTGATCCGCTTGGTGAGCTGGAATCCGTCCATCTCCGGCATATGAAAATCACTCAGCAGGAGGTCGTATTGATTCTCCTCGAGCATCTCGAGCGCGACCTTGCCGTTCACCGCCATTTCATGCGCGACCCCCAAACGGCTTAGAACCCGCGCGATCACCACCTGGTTCGTCGGATTATCCTCGGCGACCAGGACCATCGCGTTATGCGCGCGCGCGGTTTCGGCATCCGGCGGATAGTAGGTTTGAACCGCGCCCGACGCCTCGACGAGCGTGCTCTTGTCCTGGACCCCCAAGGCAACGGCGACGAAATCCCATAGACGTCTCGCGTTCACCGGAACCGTCAATCTTCCCAGGAACCGGTCCAACGGGAACGCGGCCTGATCCAGTTGCAGGGCCGAATACGCCATGTGAGGCGCCGTGAGCATCACATAGGGTCGGTCGAGATGCAGTTGCTCGGGAATAAGCCGCGCCCATTCCAGGGCCGACGGCGCCCCGGGGCGACCGTCGAGGATCAGAATGTCGACCCGGCGCGCCTCGTCGGGCCACGAGATCTTGTCCGCGTCATTGATCGCGGCGAGGTGATGGACACCGCCCATGCGCAGCAACCGCATCAGGGTTTCCGCCTCGCGCGGGTCGTGGCCCGCCAACAGGACGCGCGCTTGCGAGAGGTCCCGTGACGGCGCGACCATGACATCATCCGGAGAATCCATCGGCAGCTCGAACCAGAAGGTCGAACCCTTCCCTGGCTCCGAATTCACGCCGATCTTGCCCCCCATCAGCTCGACCAGCTGATTGGCGATCGCCAAACCGAGCCCGGTGCCGCCAAACCGGCGCGCGGTCGAGCTTTCCGCCTGGGAGAAGGCTTGGAACAAGTTCGCGACTTGAGCCTCGGTCATGCCGATGCCCGTATCCTCGACCTCGAAGCGAATCCGCTGGACGCGACCGACGCTCTTCTCGTGCCGCAATCGGATCACGACGGAGCCTTGCTCGGTGAACTTCACCGCGTTGCCCGCGAGGTTGAGCAGGACCTGGCGAAGCCGGGTGGGATCGCCCATGACCCGCGCGGGAATTTCCTCGTCCAGTTCCAGAAGCAGCAGGAGATCCGCGGTTTCGGCCTTTGGCGCGATGAGATCCGCCACGCTTTCCACCTGATCGAGAAGGTCGAAGGGAACACTTTCAATCGACAGCTTGCCGGCCTCGATCTTCGAGAAATCCAGAATGTCGTTAATGATGGTCAGCAGGGCCTCGGAGGATTGACGGATGGTCTTCGTCATCTCCCGCTGGTCGGCGGTCAGGTTGGTGTCATCCAGGATCTCGGCCATCGTCATCACGCCGTTCATGGGCGTGCGGATCTCGTGGCTCATCGTCGCCAGGAAGTCGGCCTTGACCTTGGTCGCCTGCTCGGCGACGTCCCGCGCGACTTCGAGTTCCTTGGTCCGGTCGTCGACAAGTTTCTCGAGATTTTCGTGGGTCTTCTCAAGCTCGGCCTCGGCGCGTTCCCGCTCGGCGATCTCCCGCTGAAGCGTGTTGACCTTGTCGACGATGGAATCCCGCATCGCCGCGAAGGAGGTCGCCAAAACGCCGAGTTCGTCCTTGCGGGTCGTTTCGATCTCCTGATTGAGATCACCCTTCCTCATCTGGACCGCGACATTGGTCAGGTTCGCGATGGGCGTCGAAATTCCGCGCCCTATGTAGAATGCCGCCAACGCCCCAAACGCGATACTGATGACCGAAACCACGAGGGATATGATCACCGAGGCGTTCAAGGCTTTTTCCGCCGTTGGGCCCAAGCGGTCTTGCTCGTGCTTAATCGCCAGTTTCAGCCGCTCGATCTTGTCCGCGACATTCGGGCCGATCCGGTCGAGTTCGTATTCAATCAGGTTGTTCCGCTGTTGGATGACCCGATGAACATCATTGAACGCGGTCAAATATGCCGCCTGGCCATCGCGCGCTATTTTAGCGAGTTGCCGGCGCTCCGGGTTTTCCAGTTTCTCGGAAAGACGCAGGCTGTTGAGTTCAAGATCTCGGAACTCGCGGATCGCCCGCTCGCGGGAAGGGTCGTCGTTATCAATAAGAAACCGGTTCGCGTAGAGCCGGCCCAGCAACAGGCTTCTCTGGGTTATGCCGGCCTGATAGGCGGCATCGGTATCCCCGTCGTCCCGCGCGCTCAACATGATCGCGGTCAGGTTTTTTTCGATTTCCGGGCCGAGAACATTCAGTTGTTCTTGAACAATCTCGTCGCGACGGGCCTGAAGCTTGGTGATTTCCTCGAACTCGGCGACATAGCGTTTCAGGTTTTCCTCGAGATCCTCCAACAGGATCTGGCGCCCGGTATCCTCGCCCGCCAGTTTTCTGGTTTCCTGAATTAGGGCCAGGGTTTGCGCCGCGCGTCTTTGAACGCCATCGATATTCTCCCGATTAGCTTCGATGACGAAGTTCTTCGAGAAAATCCGGGTCATCAACATGTTGGCCTGGACACGGCCATCCGCGTTGGTTTGCCGCGCCAAGGTGCGGTAGGACGAAAAAGCGTCCTCGGCGTTCTTCAATCCGTAATATCCAACGCCCGCGACAAAAATCGCGAGCATCAAGATCAGGCCAAAGCCGAGGTAGATCTTGGTGGAGATGTTGAAATTCCGCATTTAGCTCGGCTTCCAAATCAAGATCGTCGTCGCCTGTTCCCGGCTGGACATATCCAATGGCGCGCCCCCGCGCCCATGGAGCTCAACGAACCAACTCCACCACGCCGGTGCTTCAATTCAGCGGCTGCCCCCTTTTGAGAAAATTAGCTGTAAATTCCCTCTAACTCCATTAAACTCCATCACGGTTTCGTGATCAAGACCGACAAGGAATGTAAATCGCCGCCAAACACTAAAAATTAGGTCGAATTTTAGAGAAAAATGAGGCTCGCGACATCAATCAGTCAAAATACAAAAATATGATGAAAAATAATGCCCGGCAGAATGGCCAAGAACCCTATATGGCCTCGCAAACTATTTTCCATTTTACTCAAAATATTTTGAACTTGGACAGAACCTCTACTTCGCGCAAACACGGAGCAGGAGCCCCCGACAAATGAACCTCACAGGCAAGTGGCGAACGCGACTTATTGCGTCTTGGTTGGTTTCCGCGGCCCTGTTGGCCGGCGCTCTCGGTCTTGGGGCCAACACCGCTTCGGCCCAAGACCTACGCGCGACCTTCAATTCGGAATGGGCCCCCTATTCGTTTGGGTCGCGCGACAAAGTCCAGGGCATACTCCCCGACCTCTTGGACGCGGTCTTGGCGGGCGTTCCCAATGCCCGTCAGGTCCGACACGGACAGGCCTGGGCAACGGTGGAGCGAAGCGTTCGCCGCAGCCGTTACGATGCCTTCGTGACCACCCCGACACCCGAGCGCCTTAAATTTTCCGAGCGCTCCCAGGAGGTTCTGTACACCGTACAAATGGTCCCCGTCGTCAAAAAGGGCGGCCCCATGGAGGCACTCCTCGCCAAAGACCTCTCGCAAGCTCTGCGTGACGCGCGGATTTGCGGGATCAAGGGAAATGGCTGGGAGGAGAAATTCTACGCCGGACTCGGCATTCGCTACGTGAAGATGAAAAATGTCAGCCGTTGCTTCGACAAAATCGTGGCCGGCACCGCCGATGTCATCATCCAAGCCCGCGCCGTCGCCTTGAAGAATATCACCGATAGAGGGCTCTCGGATGACCTGGCGGTTTCGAAGACACCCGTGTCGGAGGTTGGGTTTCCCCTCCTCGTGCGAAACACTTACCCGAATGTCGACGCGGTGTTGACCGCCTTCGATACACACCTCTCGGACCTCAAGGCGTCGGGAAAATATGACCGTTTGGTGGAGGAGATCGTGAATAACTGGGCAAATCAATAGAAGGGCGAGCCAAGAACCAGGAACAGGGAAATGGTCCGTGCGCCGTCGACGACATAGAATGCATGCCGTAATCGGCCTGATTGCCCTCGGCTTCGTTGCTTCAGAAGCGGGCGCCGCCGACCGGCTTTCGGTGCCGGTTGATGTTTGGGATCCCCCCTTCAACACCACGATGCAGCGCACGAAGAGTGAATATGTGGGCCTGGAGAAGGCCGAGAAGCGTTGGCGGCTCTGTGTCTCAATCCCGCATTTGAAGGACCCTTACTGGGCGGCCGTGAATCACGGCCTGATCGATCAAGCGAAACAGCTTGGGGTCGGCCTCCGGCTGCTGGAAGCGGGCGGCTACAACAATCTGGATATTCAACGCCGACAGATCACCGACTGCATGGCCAGCGATGCCGACGGCCTGATCGTGGCCGCGATTTCCCACAACGGGCTCGATGATATCCTCGCGTCGATCAGAGCCAGCAAGCGCCCGGTCATCGATCTGGTCAATGGCATGAACCCGCGTCATGTCTCGGCCCGGAGCGCCGTCGACTATTTCGACCTGGGACACGCGGCGGGGACACTCTTGAAGTCACTCCACGCCGGACAGACGACGCCCGTAAAGGTTGGATGGTTCCCGGGACCACAAGGCCCCACCTGGGCGGACAGGGGTGATGAAGGTTTTCGCGCCGCGATCGCCGATACATCCATTCGGATCGTCGCGTCGGCCAGAGGCGATACCGGAAAGGCGGTTCAATCGAAATTGGTGGCGGAAGCGCTCGACCAACACGCCGATCTCGACTACATGGTGGGAACAACCGTTTCCGCAACCGCGGCGGTAAGTCAGCTGCGCCGCAGGGGTCTGGAAGACAAGGTCAAGGTCCTCGCCTATTATTACGGCCCTCAGGTCCACCGCGCCATTCGAAGAGGATCCATCTTGGCGGCTCCAACGGACTTTCAATCCCTGCAGGCCCGGATCGCCGTCGATCTGGCGGTAAGACTATTGGAAAACCGCGATCCGCCCCGGCATGTTTCGCCGATCGTCGAAGTCATCGACGTCGATTCCATTCGCGGCTTCGATCCCTCTGGCTCCCTACCGCCCAGAGGATTTCGGCCGATGTTTAGCATCAATAACTGGTGACGGTTTCGATGTTGGATCGCCCAATCCTCGGCCAGCCCTCATGAAACTCCGCCACTGGATCGTTCTCATCGGATTGCTGATCTGTGGGCTCGGTGGATCTTATCACGCGTCTTCCGTTCTTGTGGAAGACTCCACCCGCAATTGGCGCGCGCAGGGCGATCGAGACGCGCAATGGCTGACGGGGACACTGCTGGGTTGGCTCGAGGAAAGCTACGCTCCCATATCCGGCCTATCGGCACTGGTGGAAGGGTCCGAGACTCTCACGGAAGACGCGTTCCTAAATGCCTTCGAGGGATTGGAAGCGAGGTCCTTCGCGTTTTTCCTGGACGCCGGCGCGCTCTTGAGACGCGAGGAAACGGGCGGCGATGGCTGGTCGGTGGCTTTCGCCACGGATCCCGACAGCCGTATCGGGTCAACCTCGCGGATTGCCGATAGCGACGTACTAGGCGCCCTGATCGCGCTCGCCGAGAACCGGTCGGGCGAGATCGTGCTGGGCCGGACCGTAACGACGGAGAGCGCGGAAGATGTGTACCTGCCCGTTGCCATTCATTTGGGAGACGGCACGGAAGCAATCATTCTAGGGCTGATAGACCTGAGTTCGCTCCTACAGGGTTTGTACGAACTCAACGTGCCCGAGGGTCTAGCGGTGGCGATCGATGGGAAATTCCCCGACGCCACCGGATCACGCATCCCGGCGCAACTGATCCCGGCGCCAGAGGGAGATCCAACCCATACGGTAACAACCCGGACCGTCAGCGCGGGGGCGGAACTCAGCATCGTGTGGGCCGTCGATGAGCGTTTCCAGGGCGGTCCCTCTCGAAAACTCGCGGATATAGCGCTTTACGGCGGAGCGGTCGGGACGCTGCTTTTAACGCTCTTTGTTGGTTTTCTGACAACACAGAATGACCGGATCTCACGGATCGTCGAAGAACGCACCAAGGCGTTGGAAGCGAACCAATCGGTCCTGGGAAGCATTCTCGAAAACGTTCCTCAAGGCGTTATCGCCTTCAGTCCAGAGGGACGCGTGACGGTTTGGAACCGCCACTACCAGAGAATTTTTGGACTGGCCGACGAGCTCATGAAGTCGGATCAAGACGCCCGTGTTCTCGTGCGCGACTTCGCGGCGCGCGGCGGATACGGCGATGGTGATGTCGACGATATCACCGACAAGCGCATGGCCCTCATCATGTCGGGCGAGTCTTTTCGGTCCGAGGTCGAATTCGCGTCGAAAGCCGTTTACGACGCCATTATCTCACCGATCCCGGGCGGCGGCGGCGTCATCACCTATACGGACATCACCGAACGCAAGCGCCAGGAAGCGCTCATCCAAAGAAGCAGGGATCAACTGACCCAGATCCTGAATCTCAGCTCCGCGGCCTGCACCATTATCGGACTGGATGGTTGCATCGAGTTCGCAAATCACCGATCGATCGCGATGACTGGTTATCCCGTGGAAGAATTGATCGGGATGAACGGCTCGGCATTCTATGCGGACAAGACGGAAGCCGCCGAAGTTACAAAAGATCTCCGCGAAAACGGATCGATCCACGAAAAGGAAATCCACCTAAAGCGTCACGACGGATCCGTCATCGAAGTGCTTCTCACGATCGCGCGCGCGGAGTTCGAGGACGGCGCGAAGTTCATCAGTTGGGGGTATGACATTTCTCAACTGCGATCGCTGGGACGCGAACTGAACGATGCTCGCCAGGAATTGCAACGACAGTTCGATATCGTCCAACTGGTCTTGGACAATATCGACCAGGGCGTCGTCCTGAGGGACAAGGACCTGAATTTTCGCCTGTTCAACGACAAGTTCCTCGACTTGTTCGGCCTCCCCAAGGATCGCTTCAAAACCGGGTCGAACTACCGGGAAGCGATCCGGTATTTCGTCGAACGCGGTGACTATGAGGAATCGGACGTCGAGAGAATCATCGAGGAAAGGGTCCGAAGCACCCTCGAACTTGATGCCGAGCGCCTTGCCCGATCGCGAGAGCTCAGCAGAAACGCCAGTGGGCGGGTTCTGGAAGAGCGCGCCAACCCGATCCGGGACGACAGTTACGTCATCACCTACACCGATATTTCGGAGCGCAAGGAAGCCCAGGAGGAAATCGAACGCGGCCATCAACTCCTCGACCAGATCTTCGAGGCGACGCCCATCCCGCTGGCGGTCATCAGGTGGGAGGACGGTCGGTATCTGAAGGTCAATCCCGCCGCCACCGAATTGTTTGGCCTCTCGCAGGAGGAGATGCTCAACACCAACGCAACCGAGCTTTACGAGGATCCGTCGGAACGCGAACGCTATCTGGCGGAGCTGGAACGCCAGGGCTCGGCGCGTTCGATCGAGGTCCGTTTGCGCGACGTCGCGGCCGGCGAGGTTCGAGACTGTCTGCTTTCGTCCTTCGCGGTGACCTATGGCGCGGAGCAGGCGAGTGTCGCCGCCGCGGTCGATATAACGGACCGTAAGCGGATGGAAACCGCCTTGGTGGAGGCGCGCGAGGCCGCCGAGGCCGCGGCGCAAGCCAAGACGGAGTTCCTGGCGACCATGAGCCACGAAATCCGCACGCCCATGAACGGCGTGATGACGATGGCTCAGCTGTTGGACGAGACGCGGCTTTCGTCGGATCAACGGGAAATGACGACCACGATCCGGCAATCCGCCGAGGCTCTTGTCACGATCATCAACGACATCCTGGATTTCTCGAAGATCGAGGCCGGCAAGCTCGCCATCGAAACCGTGACCTTCGATCCCATCGACCAAATCGAGAGCGTCGCCGATCTGATCGCACCGCGCGCCGAGGCGGCGAGTTTGCTGTTGCTCGTGAATGTCGAGGACACAATCCCCCGCGCGTTAAGGGGCGACCCCACGCGGCTTCGCCAGATACTGCTCAATCTGGCCGGAAACGCCGTCAAGTTCACTGAAATGGGGTCGATCACCCTTCGCGTGGCCGTTGTGGAGAACGCGGGCGCGCGCCAACGCCTGCGCTTCAGTATCGAGGACACGGGAATAGGCATGGACGAAGAGCAGGTCGCGAACCTGTTTCAGGCTTTCGTCCAAGCCGAAAGCTCGACGGCCCGCCGTTTCGGCGGCACCGGGCTGGGCCTGGCGATATCCAAGCAATTGGTTGAACTGATGGGCGGCGAGATCGGCGTCACCTCAACCGCCGGCGAAGGGTCCCTGTTCTGGTTCGAGCTTCCGTTTGAGCAAGCCGGCGACGAAAAGGACAAATACGAAAACGACCTTTCCGGCGCCCGGGTCATGTTGGTCGGCTATCAGCCCGAGGAAGCCGCCGCCCTCGAAAGCCTGCTTCGGCTGCGTCAAATCAATCAGGTCGTCAGGATCAACATCGCGTCGGATCTGGACGCGGACGATGAACCGGTCGATCTGGTTCTTCTGAACGGTCGTCCAGGATACCCCTCGGTCATCGAATGGGGCCGGCTGGTATCGGAGCATCCACGGACCCGAGGGCGCCCGGCGGTTCTGACGGCCCCTCACCTCGCCCTGTCGGCGCTTCAGATCGACGCAACCATGTTCCCGAACCTGGATCTGCTGGGCGCGATCACCGTGCCGCCATGGTCGCGAAAGCTCTGGGACAATGTCGCCGTCGCCCTTGGACTCATCAACCGAGAAAGCCTGGATTCCGTCTCCGACGCCGTCGAGACCTTCTCGGCTCCCGACGCAGAGACGGCCCGCGCGAACGCCGCCATGGTTCTCGTCGCCGAGGACAATCCGACCAACCAACTGGTCATCGCCCGGGTGCTTGGCAGGATGGGGATCGCGCACGAGATGGCCGAGGATGGCCAGGCCGCGCTTGAACGCCTCTCCCAAGCACATTTCGACCTCCTCCTCAGCGACTTCCATATGCCGAACATGGATGGGTTTGAATTGACCCGGCGCATTCGCGAACAGGAAGAACAACAGGGCGACAAACGGCTGCCCATCGTCGCCCTGACCGCCGACGTGCTTCCGGAAACGGCACAACGATGCCGCGAGGTCGGCATGGATGGGTATTTGCGCAAACCAATCGAGATCGACCGTCTCGAAGCCGTGTTTCGCGACTATATTCCCCGCGCCCTCGACATCAGAACGCCAGAGGAATCCGAGCTCGCCGAGACACCGACCAACGCGGCGGCGGACAAGCCCGCCACCCAGGCGACGGGCGCAAGCCGCGCCACGCCGCGCGAGAGGATCGGCGGGCTTGATCCCGACATATTCGACCCGGACGCGTTGAACGACGCCTTCGGAGATTTCGACGAGGACGCGGCGGCGTTCACCCTGAGTTTTATCGACACGCTGCCGGACCATCTGCAAGCCATCGACACGGCTTTCGAGACCGGCGACCACGACACCGCCCGCCATCACGCGCATGCGATGAAGGGTGCCGCGCTGTCGACCGGCGCCATGCGGCTGGGCCGCCTAATGCGCGACATACAGGACGCCTTGGACGACGGTGACGCGGACACGGCCGACATTTACCGCGACGGACTAGCCGAAACATTCGAAGAGCTATCAACCGCATTGCAACCACTCAGGCCATCCGTTTAACGGGTGGAAACCAAAACGCCGGATCAAGGAAAGACATATGGCGCCCGAAACCCAGACGATATCCCTAGACCGACTTCGCGTTCTCGTTGTCGAAGACCAACCCTACATGCGGCAGATCATTCGCCAGACCCTCGAACGCTTGGGCGTGCCCAATGTCTACGAGGCCGAGGATGGGGGCGCCGGCTTCAAGATCACCGTGCGCATGCGACCCGACATCGTGTTCTGCGACATTCACATGGAGCCGGTCGGCGGCATTCAGTATCTGCATCAACTGAGGCAGTTCAAGAACCCCGAGATTTCGGCGACGCCGGTGGTTTTCCTGACCGCCGACGCGGAGGAAGCCACGGTGGTGAAATCACGAAGCGCCAAGGTGAACGGTTATATCGTAAAGCCGACCTCGGCGGCGAAACTGAAGGACAACATCAACCGGCTCCTCGGACCCGTGATCCCTTGAGCACCACGCCCAAATATAGGGAATCACACGAGATCCATCTCCGGCGCGCCGGCAAATGGACGATCGACTATATGGGCCTGAAACCCATGCAGGCCGGCGAGTTGGCCCAAACGGCCTTCCGCGAACCCAGCGTCGATGGCCTGCGGATCATCCGCTCGCGAGAATCGACGATCACCGGCGCGGTGATCGAGGAAACCCTTCTGGAAAAGTCGCGCACGGCCCAGCCCGCCGAGGCCGTCGTCGGCGCGATCGAGGACGCGCCCTATTGCCAGAAAGGCGAGGACCTGTTCCGCGCCCAGGCACGCCTGACGCTGCACCGGCTGTTCCATGGCTGGCTGGGCGTCCATGAAGTCGGCGTGACCGAATGCCTGCTGTCGACCAAGCTGATCGAACGGCTGATGGACCGAGGGTCCCTGATCCAATCCGCCACCTTCCATGTCGCGCAACTGCAGATACCCGAGGCCGGCGACCCGACCCGGCGCAGGGAGCAATTGCTGGCGTTCATGGACGATCTGAAGGCGCTGAACGAGAGCACCGAGCGGATCTCGAAACGCGGACATGTTCCCGACGCGGAGGACGCTAGCCAGGCCCGGTTATCTCCCTTCGTGACCCTGTGGCGGATCGGCGAGGATCTCCTCGGCCTCCAGAACAGGCTCTCCAAGATAGAGCGACTCGGCCAAAAACTGGAGGCGGTCGAGGACGCCGCCACATTGGACGCGATCGACCATTTTCTGTCCGACTATCTTATGGACGAGGACCTTGTCCTGGAAATCGCCGGCCCGCATTCCAGCGTGATCGAACCGCTCCACTGGATCGTGGAAGCGGCCATGGGCGGGAAAATCGGCGGCGGCGCCAAGCCATCCCCCCATGATTTCATGACCCCCATCATCCAGGCGCTGCACGCGGACCGATTGCCCAGAACCCGCCAGGCGCTGCTGTGGTCGCTGGATGGCCTGCTCCGCGGCACCACGCCGTTGAAGGACGAGTCCCCGGGCGCGGAAAAGGCGGCGCTCCTTTTGCTGACCAAGTATCTCTCGTCGGCCGGCCTGTTCGGCGGCGGCCCCCGTCTGGCGGCTCGGCTGACCCAGCGTTTCGCCGAATTCGAGGATAAGGGCGGCACGGCGGGCTTTTTGGAAGCCGCGGAAACCCTGGCCATCGATCTCTCCGACCCGCGCCGTCAGATCCGCTATCTCTCGGCGCTGATCTCCGGCTCGACGATCGGACGCTCGAAGGCCGGGCTCATGCGCATTCTCGACGGCTGCATCCGGCTTTACGGCGGGCCCGAGAAACTCGCGTCCTCGAGCATGCCAACCCATGTCATCATCCAGGAATACGACTCCCTTTGCGCGCTGCTGGAGAGTATGGAGATCGGCCCGAAAAGCCGGGAGGCGTGGACTGGGAGCTTGGTCGCCTGTCTGCGCGGACGCGTCGAGAGAGATCGCGAAAGCGGCGCGGATATACCCAGATTCCTGGGTGATCTTCTGAACTCAGACGTCCTCGGCAGCGATGCCGTCTCGAGCAGCGTGACGGCCTTGCGCGATGCATGATCCGATGGTGGTTACGGGGACGGGGACGGGGACAGTCACGCCTGGGACCGGCTAGGGAATCTCGATGCCCAGCGCTTTTCCTGCCGCCGCCTTCACCTCGATGCGCGTGGCAGGTTTCACGAGATAATCGGTGGCCTTAAGGGTTTTGGCCATCTCGATCGCCTGGTCTCGCATGTCCGAAGTCAACATCACGACCGGAAGATTCTTGAGGCCCGGGGTCTCGCTGAACCGCAGCTTCGCCAGAAACGTCAGGCCGTCGACCGGCGTCATATGCA
The DNA here is from genome assembly GCA_016780745.1 of Alphaproteobacteria bacterium. Lineage (GTDB taxonomy): Bacteria > Pseudomonadota > Alphaproteobacteria > Thalassobaculales > Thalassobaculaceae > JADHLJ01. The sequence goes on from JADHLJ010000013.1 coordinate 20,650, forward strand.
AATCACAAAAAACAACCGCTGGAACAGTCGCGGCCACATGCTCCAAGGCGGACCCGCCATCCTCGGCCTGATCGATCCAGTCAAACCCGATACGCCGTAGAATTCGGTCCAGGAAAATTCGGGTGGTTTGATCATCGTCGACAATCAGCACTGGAATTCCGGAAAGATCGAGATTGCTATCCATTGAAACCCTTTTTTGTATGTATTTTCCCGATCGCCCTAGGCCAAAAAAACTAGAGCTGCTACCCCCACCAAGACTGTCTTGAATAAAACACCGTTGTCCGAATCAATACAACATTTCGCAGTACAAACTAAGTTTAGTATATTTTTTCTAAATTTATATTTTAATTAAAATTCTAATAATAATAGCCCACGCGGTGAACGTCATCTTTCAAATGATCCAACCTCCAGGCGCTTCCCCCGGTCAACCAACAAGAAAATCCCGCAGAAAGATCCCCTTATAAACGAGGGGCCCAATGACCTCAGGCGAATTCCAATTTGCTGACACTATGTTGACATGACGGATGCGGCGGTTTTGTTGGAGGCATTAAGAAGCCCGCAACCCATTGAGTTACGGGCATTTATTTGGTTGCGGGGGCCTGAAACCACCGAGAGTTGACTCTTTCGTCGGTTCAAATCCCGGGCACGCAACCAGCTTTGTAGACTTTTTAGCGTTCACGGACTTTTGCAGGTTTTCTAGTGGTCTAAATTCGCCTAGTGCGCAAAATTAGGCGCCTTAAGCTCGATAGAGGCCGATTGAGGTAGAAATGGCAGAACCAGCGAGGGATCGTCCCAACAGAAGCCATGATCTGCTCGGTCTCTTCGCGTTCATAATTCTGTGCCTTGCGGTATCCGGTGGCGGCGGCGCCATCACGGCAACTAGCGTCGATACCTGGTATCAAGCGCTCGAGAAGCCGCCTTTTAATCCGCCAGATTGGTTATTCGCGCCCGTTTGGACCGCACTTTATATCCTGATGGGCATCGCGGCTTGGCGAGTATGGAGACTTCGGTCATTCGAGGCGACGCGGACGGCTTTTGCGGTCTTCGGCGTGCAGCTCTGCCTCAACCTCGCCTGGTCGTTTCTGTTTTTCGGGTTACAGCGGATCGATTTGGCGTTACTCGAGATCGTCATTCTGCTGGTTGCGATCATCGCCAACACGATCATGTTCTGGCGCATCGAACGCCTAGCCGGCCTGATGTTCGTGCCCTACGCCGCCTGGGTCACCTACGCGACCCTTCTTAATGCCTCACTCTGGCTGCTAAACTCAACTTAGCGATAGAAGGCAAGCTCAGAAACCGCGAGATCGGCGTAGAACGCTCGCCCAATAGCGACCAGACCGATGCGGCGAAGCCGCGTCGTGTCCAAGGAGGTTTCCAGCCGATATGGCACAAAGGTCTCGAAGGGAAGATCCATAGTCTTCCAATCCGACCCTGCGGTGAAATATGCCCGGTAGGACTGCCAGGGCCGGACATTATCTGGTGTCCGGAGATGAACCGAGTATTTCTCGCCATTCCCGCGGACGACGATACGCACCCCGGAGAAGTCGGAGGCGTCAAGGGTGTCTCCCGAAGGGGCCAGATCGAGCGCCACTTGGATGAAGCCGCCATCATTCTCCAGTCGAACATCGCCGGTCATGCGCAGACTGGGGCGGCCATCTATCACGCCGTGAGATACGGTGGCCTCTGAGATCCCGCCCATGACTTGGTCGCTGACACCACGCCACCGGGTGCCCAGCTTGGAGACAAGGCGGTCATCGGTAAAGTCGTCGATCAGCATAGCGACACTCTGCGCCAAGACCTCGAAATTGCGCAAGTTGATCGACGTGGACAGCCTCATATTGACGATACTTCATTGGGCGGTCGCTCGAGGAAGATAGGCGTCAGATCAAGCGCTGGAAGGCGTTTCGACGGCGCACCGCTCAAATCAGACAAAACTGTGAGCCGGGCGATCCTTTTTGCAGGCCGCGCCAGCGGCAGGCATTGCTGCACTGAACTTAAGACAGCCGCCAGGTATGAGCGATCCACCAGGGTCCATGATGAGGTCGTGCCGCTGACCAATTCCATGACCTGATCCAAACGGCCGATCGGGACGTATAAATCATACTGGCAAACAACGGGAGCTTATCATGTTCTACTCCACTCGCAGGCTTGTCATGCACTGCTGGCATTTTGTGTTCAACCATGAGGTGAGCCCACTTCGGCACATTCCTGATGTCGCCATGCGGCACTATGTTTTGCAGGCCCTAGGTCTGATGTGGGCGGTAGCTGTAGCGGTAGCGGCTGGAAGTTATATGTTCTTGGCCGTTAGCGTGATCGGACACACCGTTCTGATAGGAGCCGCGGCTATCACGGTGACGACCTGGACGGCCGCTACCGCGAAACCTGACTTATTTGTCCGCGGTTCTATCCAGAAGGAAACTTAAAGTCCCAAAAGTCCGCTCAACAATCAATGATCGCCCCTTCACCGACCCGCTGGGGTTGTGATCCAGCGCGAGGGGTCGGTCATCTGAGCGGTCGCCTCTCAGAGAACTTGGTTCGGGTGATCGGACCGGTTAGCTTCCAAACGAGGGCAGAAGCGGGTTGCGAGCTCAGCATTTGGCGCGCATTTATCCGTCGACAGGAGGTGGCTGGGAAGGGTGAGCCGAAACGCCGCCATGTTCGACACCTGCATTGCCACTCAGGCTGGCTTCGGGCGGTACCAATGTCTCTGATATAGCAGGATCTTCATGCGTGTATTAATTGTCGGCGCCAGCAAGGGGATTGGGTTGGAAACGACCCGCCAAGCCCTCGATGCTGGTCATGATGTGCGCGCCTTGGCTCGATCCGCTACCCCAATTGCGATCTCAAATCCTAGCCTCGAGAAGATGCGGGGCAACGCGGTGAAAACCGAGGATGTAGAGGCGGCTCTTGTCGGGATGGACGTCGTGATCCAGACCCTCGGCGTTGGATTAGGAGAGTTGTTCCGGCCTGTTCACCTGTTCTCGAACGCGACCCGAGTACTGATTGCGGCGATGAAAAGACAAGATATCAAACGTCTAATCTGTGTGACCGGTTTTGGAGCTGGCGATAGCCGCGCGAGCATCAGCTGCCTGCAGCGTCTGCCGTTCCAGATCGTCTTCGGCCGCGCTTATGACGATAAGAGTTTGCAAGAGCAACTGATCAAGAAAAGTGAACTTGATTGGACGATCGCGAAGCCTGGAGTTTTGACCAGTGGACCGCGGACCGGTCAATACCAAATTCTTTCCGAGTCATCTCAGTGGCGCAACGGAATCATCTCGCGCGCGGATGTCGCCGAGTTCCTCGTTCGACAGATTGGAGATCAGACGTACATCCGTAAAAGTCCGGTGCTGATCAACTGAT
>JADHLJ010000014.1 GCA_016780745.1 Alphaproteobacteria bacterium
GGCAAGACCACCACCATCGGCAAGCTCGCCCGGCAATGGAAATCAGAGGGCAAGACCGTCTGGCTCGCCGCGGGGGACACATTCCGCGCCGCCGCGATCGAGCAGCTTCAGGTCTGGGGCGAACGAGCCGGCGTGCCGGTGGTGGCCCGGCCCCAAGGCTCCGACCCCGCCGCGCTGGCCTTTGACGCTATGACCGAAGCGGGTGCCGCCGGCGCCGACGTACTGATCATCGACACCGCCGGGCGACTGCAAAACCGGGCGGAGTTGATGGATGAGCTCGCCAAGGTCGTGCGGGTCGTGAAGAAACAGGCACCCGATGCCCCGCATGACTGCCTTCTGGTTCTCGACGGAACGGTCGGCCAGAACGCGCATAATCAGGTAAAAGTGTTCCGCGAGATGGTCGAGGTCACCGGCTTGATCGTCACCAAGCTTGACGGCTCGGCCCGGGGCGGCGTGGTGGTGGCACTGGCCCAGGACTTCGCGCTTCCGGTCCACGCCGTCGGCGTCGGAGAGCAACCCGACGACCTGCGCCCCTTCGAGGCCCGCGCCTTCGCGCGTGGGTTGATGGGGCTGGAGTAGCCGCCGCCGGCATTTGGGAGAACCGACATGACCCAGGCTCGCCAGAATACCGTCAGCAACTCCCGCGCCGATTTCTACGAGCGGATCGGACAGCGGTCGATGACCCCGCTTTGGGAGGTCATGCGCGGGCTGGTGACACCGGAGCCCGCGAGCCCTTGTGCTCCAAACCTCTGGCGTTACGACGACATCCGCCCCTTCATCATGGAGGCCGGCGGCCTGATCACCGCCAAGGAAGCCGAGCGGCGGGTGCTTATCCTGGAAAATCCGGGGATGCCAGGCCAGTCGCGGATCACCCGCTCGCTCTATGCCGGCATGCAGTTGATCCTGCCGGGCGAGGTGGCGCCAAGCCATCGGCACATGCAGACCGCGCTGCGCTTCGTAATCGAAGGCTCCGGCGCCTATACCGCCGTTGACGGCGAGAAGACAATCATGCGGCCGGGTGACTTCGTCATCACTCCGCAATGGTGCTGGCATGACCACGGCAATGACAGCGACGCCCCGATGGTATGGCTCGACGGATTGGACATCCCGCTCGTCCAGTTCCTCGACGCCAGTTTCGCCGAACATTTCGAGGCGGATGAGCAGCCACTCACGCGGCCCGAGGGTGACAGCCTGGCGCGGTTCGGCGCGGGCCTGCTACCGGTGGATCAAGAGGCCGGCGCCCTTTCCTCTCCGGTCTTCAACTATCCCTACGCACGGACTCGCGAAGCGCTGGAGACCATGCGCCGGAGCGATGAATGGGATCCGTGCCATGGTCTGAAGATGAAATACGTCAATCCAGTGACTGGTGGCTTCGCGATGCCGACCATGGCGACCTTCATGCAACTCATGCCCAAGGGTTTCACGGGCGCGCCATACCGATCCACCGACGGCATGGTTTATGTCTGTGTCGAGGGGACCGGCGAGACCGTGATCAACGGCGAGACCTTTGCCTGGGGACCTCGTGACACTTTTGTCGTTCCGAGTTGGGCCGGGCATCACCACAGGGTCACAAGCGATGACGCGGTTCTGTTCAGCTTTTCCGACCGGGTGGTTCAGGAGAAACTGGGGCTTTGGCGAGAGAAACGCGGGTAAGCAAGCGTTGGTGGATCAGCCGACATCCACGCCCTCGGGCTTGGAAATCACCCGGTCCGAGGGAAAGATCAGGGATACCCGCAACCCGTTTCCATCGTCCGGCTTGCCAAACTCAACCCGACCGTCATGCGCCTTCATCAGGGTGTCCACCATCCATAGGCCAATACCGCGGCTCTTGCCGTCAATTTCGGGCTTTTCGTCCATTCGAACACCGAAATTGACGAGGTCCCGCATTTCGCTGGCGTCGACACCCCGACCATCATCGCACACGCTCAGAGATAGCTCGCCTGTCTCCAGTATTTTGGCTTCGATCTCGACTCCGGTTCCACCGCTGTATTTCGCCGCGTTATCCACGAGATTTGTCAGAAGCCGACGCATCGACGGTTCATCCGCTCGGAGCCATGGAATCGAGGCAAAACCGGTGATTTGAAGTTTTAGCGACGCGGCGTGAAGGGATCCCTGGAGAACGCCCCGGAGCGATAGCATAAGCGCGGAGAGATCAATCTGTCGGTCATTCGGTGTCCACCCGCCTTCCTCAAGCGCCGAGATCTCCAGAACCTGGTCAATCACGCCCTGCAGATGCAGCCCGCTTTCATGCACGTACCCCGCATAGGCTTGTTGGTTCTTGTGGATTTCGGGGTTGAGAGGGCCGGACTTAAGAAGGTCGGAAAACCCGAGAATGGCATTCAGAGGTGTTCGAAGATCATGGCTGACACCCGCCAGGAAACGACGCTTCGCCTCAATCGAGGCCTGCAGCGATTTGTTCCGCTGGTCCAGTTGTTCGGCGAGGTCGTTCTTCTCGCGCGCCAACTCACTGGCTTGGGTCGCCGAGCGCCGCAATTGCCAGACCACCGGCAGAACCAAAATGCCCCCGGCGAGGGATGCCGCCACCGCCACGATAAGCGCGGTGATCGTCGCCGCGTCAATGATCGGCGCCATGTCCAGAACCGGCAGGGAGACCTGCCGCGCACCCCTGATATCCCCCAGCTTCCATTTGCCTTGAAACCCGAATTCCGGCCGGTTGTGACACTCCACGCAATCGTCCGCCATGACCATTGCGCGAGAATAGCGAATGAAGTCGACTCCATCCCGGGTCTCGAACTTAGCGAAATCCCGTCGGGGATTCTTCATGAGAAAGGCGAGCGATTCCTCTTCGAAATCATCCAGCACTCGTTTACGGCCCGGGAACGGAAAATCGCTGTAGATCTTTGTGTTGAGATGCGGGTTGACCGATTGAAGCGCGTTACCGAATTCAATCGACACCGACGCGGGAAACGGAAAGCTCTCCGGCCTGTTCTGGAAATCCAACGCGAAGCCGCCACCGCTGGATTTGATTCGGGGAACGATCTCCTTGGAATAGTATTTGTGAAACCCGATGATCGAGTCGAGAAATGTTCGGGCCTGGTCATGAGCCGCTTGCTTGCGGGCCTCCTCGGCGTAATAACGCACCCCCCAGACATAGCCCGATAGCGTGATCAGAATCAGCACGATCACGCTTGCATGGGGATAACGAACCATCAGCTCGCGCATTAGGGTTGATTTCTTTCCGTGCGAATTTCCAAACCACTCGATTGGACAAAAGTCGCATCTTCACCACATCGCATGCAAGCGCCACCAAGGGCGCGACAAGCGCTTCACCCAAGGCGGACCCGCTGTTAGTCTCGCCCGGATCAATCCGACACTTCTCTTTCGTGCCGGCCTACCGTGTCGGCGCATGGAAAAGGACACTCATGAGCACCGCGATTCCCACTTGGCCGCAAACCACCATTCCCGTGGTCGGTGGCGACCCGTTTCCCGTGCGCCGCATCTATTGCGTCGGTCGTAACTATGCCGCCCACGCGCGTGAGATGGGTCACGACCCGGACCGCGAGCCGCCGTTCTTTTTCATGAAACCGTTCGACGCGATCGTGCCCACCGGATCGACCATCGCCTACCCGCCGGCGACGTCGGATCTGCATCACGAGATCGAGATGGTCGTGGCACTGAAGTCAGGCGGGCGTGATATCGCCGAGGCGGACGCCAATGCCTGCATCTTCGGCTACGCGGTCGGGCTCGACATGACGCGCCGGGATGTTCAGGGCGAGGCGAAGAAGCTGGGACGGCCTTGGGACATGGGCAAGGGCTTCGACAATTCCGCGCCCTGCGCGCCGATCCATCGGGTCGAGGAGACCGGGATCATCGAGAATGCCACCATCTGGCTCGACGTGAACGGCAAGCGCCGCCAGGAATCCAACGTCACCCATCTGATCTGGTCGGTGCCCGAAACCATCGCCTATCTCTCGGCGCTGGTGGAGCTGAAGCCGGGCGACCTGATCTATTCCGGCACCCCGGACGGCGTCGCGGCGGTCGGCGCCGGCGATACCTTGCATGGCCATGTCGACGGCCTCACCGACCTTACCATCACCTACGCCTGAGGAACCGCCATGCGCGTCACCACCTGGAATATCAACTCGGTGCGTCTACGCGCGCCGCTGGCGGTCAAGCTGTTGGAAGAGGTCAAGCCGGATGTCTTGTGCCTGCAGGAAACCAAATGCCCGGATGAGCACTTCCCGCATGACGCGTTCATCGACGCCGGCTATCCGCATATCGCGATCCGAGGCATGAAGGGATATAACGGTGTCGCCCTGGTCTCGCGTCTGCCCTTTACCTCGACGGAGAGTCTCGACTGGGTCGGCAAGGAAGATTGCCGGCACATCTCGGCGCGTTTCAAGAACAACATCGAAGTCCACAACTTCTACGTCCCGGCCGGCGGCGACGAGCCCGACGTGACCAAAAACGAGAAGTTCGACCACAAGCTAAAGTTCCTGAACGAGATGCGGGACTGGTTCGACGCGAACCGCAAGCCGGACGATCCGATGGTGCTGGTCGGTGATCTCAATATCGCGCCACTGGAAAATGACGTCTGGTCGCACAAACAGCTTTTAAAGGTGGTCTCTCACACCCCGATCGAGGTGGAACACCTCGCCAGTGTACAAGACGGCCTCGGCTGGATCGACACCGCCCGCCAGATCACGCCCGAGCCGGAGCGGCTCTACACCTGGTGGAGCTATCGCTCCCGCGACTGGGCGGCGGCGGATAAGGGCCGGCGCCTGGACCACATCTGGGTGACGCCGGCGCTCAAGGACAAGATCAAGGATTCGTCGGTGCTACGCGACGCCCGCGGCTGGGAGAAATCCTCGGACCACGCACCGGTGACGACGGAGTTGAGGTGAGAGAGCGGTCGAGGTTCGTTGGCTACACCTAGCCGTCGTCCCGGACTTGATCCGGGACGACAACATGTGGCGGAGGCGGAAAAGCCGTTTAACCCGCGATCTTGCCGTCCAGCTCGTCCTCGATGAAGGCGCGGATGATTTCTTCCATGGAATTGTCGCGCACGAAACCCAGCGACAGCGCCTTTTGGGTATCGAAATCCGGCGGCCAGCCGTCGACGATCCCTTGGATGAACGGGTCGTGTTCCCAATCGATGCGATCGGAGACGGTCTTGCCAGCCACCGTTTCCAGCGCGTCGGCCATGGCCTGGATGGTCATGCAGAAGCCCGGCAGGGTCGCCTCGCGGGACGGGCCCCATTCGGTGTCGGTGAGGTTGTGGGCGCGCACGACGTTTTCGATGATTGAGCGCGGCGAGGCCAGGAACATGCGCGACTCCGGCTTTACCGGACAGACCGCCCGATCACCCTGAAGCGGCTCGCGGATGATCGAGGAGGCGAAGGTCGAGGCCGCCTTGTTCGGCTTGCCGGGGCGCACGACGACCGTCGGAAACCGCAGTGCCCGGCCATCGACAAAGCCCTTGCGGCTGTAGTCGTTCACCATCAGCTCGCCGATCACCTTTTGGGTGCCGTAGGAGGTTTGTGGCGTACGCGCGGTCATGTCGGCGATCACGTCGGGCATGTCGCCGCCAAACGCCGCGCAGGAACTGGCGAAAACCAGCTTCGGCTTGGTTCCGTGCCCCCGGCAGATGTCGAGGATCGCCCTTGCGGCATCCAGGTTCACCGCCATGCCGAGATCGAAATCCTCTTCGGCGCCGGCGCTGACCACGGCGGCGAGGTGAAAGACGCTGTCGGTGTCGACCGGGATCGCCTTTTCCAGCAAGGCCCGGTCGGTGATATCGCCGGTCACCACCGTGACCCGCGGGTCCTCGGCAAGCTCGGCGGAAGGATCAATCACGTCCAGCAGAGTCAGCCGCTCAACCCGCGACGCCTCGCCATTCGAGCCGATAAGAGAATTCGCCGCGAGCAGGCGATGCGCGAGCTTGCGGCCAATGAAGCCCGAGGCTCCGGTAATCGTCACATTCATGTTCAGCGTCCCTCAAACCAACCGAGCCCGGCGACCGTCTCGCCCTTTGGACGATACTCGCAGCCCACCCAACCGTCATATCCGAGCTCATCCATCAGGTCGAACAGGAACGGATAATTGACCTCTCCGACATCCGGTTCATGCCGTCCGGGCGTGCCGGCGATCTGCATATGGGCGATGATGTCCATGTAGTCCCGCATATGCACCGCGAGATCACCTTCCATGATCTGGCAATGATAGAGGTCGAACTGAAGGCGCACGTTATCGGCGCCGACATCGTCGATGATCGAGCGCGCCTGGGCCTGATAGTTCAGGAAATAGCCCGGGATATCGCGGGTATTGATCGGCTCGATGATCAGGGTCTTGCCCTGAGCCGCCGCCACCGGCGCCGCGCGCTTGAGGTTCGAGATGATTGTCGCGCGATGCGCGTCGCGGGACGCGCCCTCGGGCACCAGGCCGCTCATCGCGTGGATGCAGCTATTGCCGAGCACCGAGGCGTAGCTAAGCGCCTGCTCGATCGCCGCCTCGAAATCCGCCTCGCGCCCCGGGACCGCCGCGAGACCGCGCTCGTTGCCGTCCCAACTACCTGGATAGGTATTGAACAAGGCCTGGGCCATGTTGTGCGCGTCGAGCCGCGCCTTGATCTCCTCGGCGGGAAAATCATAGGGGAAAAGAAACTCGACCCCCTTGAACCCCGCCTTGGCGGCGGCGCCAATTCTGTCGAGAAAATCGTGCTCGGTAAACATCATCGAGATATTGGCGGCAAAATTGGGCATGGCGTCCGACCGTCCCTGGCTTATCATTGGGTGATGGTTTCGGGCGGAGACTACACGACCCTCGCCCAGCCGACCAAGCGCTTCATTGATCCCGTCGCCTCGGGCTGGAAGGACTCTGATCATGGCACCCATACTCGGCTGTATCGCCGACGACTTCACCGGCGCGACGGATCTCGCCAACATGCTGGTGCGTGGCGGGCTGCGTACGGTTCAACTTCTGGGCGTGCCGGAAAGCGGTACGCCGGTTCCGGATGTCGACGCGGTTGTCGTGGCGTTGAAGTCACGGACCATCGCGCCGGCCGACGCGGTGTCACAGTCCCTGGCGACACTAGACTGGCTCAAGGCCGCCGGAGCCCAACAGTTCTTTTTCAAATACTGCTCGACCTTCGATTCGACCGACGAGGGCAATATCGGTCCGGTCACCGATGCGCTCATGGATGAACTGGGCGCCGATTTCACCATTGCCTGCCCGGCCTTTCCGGAAACCGGACGGACGATCTTCAAGGGTCATCTCTTCGTCGGTGATGAGCTTCTATCCGACACCCATATGCGGCATCACCCCCTGACGCCGATGACCGACAGCAACCTTGTCGCGGTGCTGGGTCGGCAGACCAAGCGCGAGGTCGGCCTCATCCAGCATCGCCAGATCGAGCAAGGCGTGCCGGCGATCGGCGCGGCAATCGAGGCGTTGAAGGCGGAGGGTACCTCCATCGCCATTGTTGACGCGGTGGATGATGGACAGCTCTACACGGTCGGTGAGGCGCTGGCGGATCTGAAACTCATTACCGGTGGCTCGGGCATCGCCCTTGGCCTTCCCGCCAATTATCGCAAGGCCGGGCTGGTGGGCGAGAACAAGGCCGCCGATCAAGTGGCCGCCGTTGAGGGACCGGCGATGGTGCTGTCCGGAAGCTGTTCCGCCGCGACCCTCGGCCAGGTCGCCGAATTCGCGAAAACCAGACCGGCCTTACCACTGGACCCCTTGGCGATCGCCGACGACCCGGGAACCGTCGACCGGGCCATCGACTGGGCCAAAAGCAAGCTGGCCGATGGGCCGGCGCTGATCCACGCGAGCGCACCGCCTGAGTCCGTGAAAGCGGTTCAGGAAAAACTCGGCCGCAACGAAGCAGGTGAGTTGGTCGAGCGCGCAATGGCTCGGATCGCCGAGGCTCTGGTGGCGGGCGGCGTGCGTCGTCTGGTGGTGGCCGGTGGCGAGACCTCGGGTGCCGTCGTCAGCGCACTTGGCGTGAAGGGGCTGCATATCGGCGCGCAAATCGATCCCGGCGTACCCGGCACGGTGACGATGGGTGGCCAGCCCATGGCGCTGGCGCTTAAGTCCGGGAATTTCGGTGCTCCCGACTTCTTCGAAAAAGCATTGCGGATGATGCCATGAACGAAGAGTTCGACCTGGACCGCTATGTCGCCCTCATGGCCGAAACCCTCGGCATTCCGATGACCGAGGCGGAACGTCCCGAGGTGATCCTGCAGATGCGACGAACCGCCGACCTTGCGGCGCAAGTCATGGAGTTCGAGCCACCCCAGGACCTGGAACCCGCGCCGGTCTTCAAGCCATGAGCGCGGAAAGCCTTCTCGGCGCCACCGCGACCGACATCGCGGCGGCGGTGCGCGGCGGTGAAGCGCGCGCGAGTGATCTACTGGACGCCACCCTCGCCCGGATCGAGGCGGTCAATCCATCGATCAACGCCTTCACGGCGCTGACCAAGGATCGCGCCCGCGCCGAGGCCGCGAAGGTCGACGCGATGGTCGCGGCGGGCAAGGACCCAGGGCCGCTCGCCGGCGTGCCCTATGGCGTGAAGAACCTTTACGACGTCGAGGGCGAGGTGACCCTCGCGGGCTCGATCATCAATCGCGACAATCCGCCGGCAAGTCGAGACGCCACGGTGGTGCAGCGCCTGTCGGGCGCGGGCGGCGTCCTTGTCGGCCTACTAAACATGGATGAATACGCCTACGGATTCACCACCGAGAACAGCCATTACGGCGCCGCGCGGAACCCGCATGACCTGGAGCGCTCGGCCGGCGGTTCTTCCGGAGGCTCGGCGGCGGCGGTGGCGGCGGGGCTGGTTCCGCTCGCTCTCGGCACCGATACCAATGGCTCGATCCGCGTGCCCGCCTCCGTCTGCGGCATCCATGGCTTCAAGCCAACCTATGGCCGCCTCTCCCGCGCCGGGGTCTTTCCCTTCGCCGCCAGTCTCGATCATACCGGGCCCTTGGCGCGCTCGACCGCCGATCTGGCGCTGGCTTATGACGTCATGCGCGGCCCCGATCCGCGCGACCCGGTCTGTCGAACCAAACCGAGCGACGCGCTGTTGGAGGATATGGGCGATAATGTTGGTGCGACGCGGATCGCCATCTCCGGCGGCTATTTTCGCGAAACGCTCGAGGACCAGGCGCTGACGGTCCTTGATACCGCCGCTCAGGCGCTCGGCGCGACCAGAACGATCGAGATACCGGAGGCCGCAAGGGCCCGCGCCGCCGCCTTCGTGATCACCACGATCGAGGGGGCGTCGGTTCACATGGCCAATCTGCGGAGCCGAAAGCAGGATTTCGACCCGCTGATCCGAGACCGCCTGATCGCTGGCGCGATGGCACCCGCCGCCTGGTACACCGCCGCGCAGAGATTCCGCCGCTGGTACCGGGATCGCGTACTAGCCCTGTTCGAGGATTGCGACGTGATCCTCGCGCCGGCCACGCCTTGCGTGCCGCAACCCCTATGGCAAGAGATGATGTCCCTGGACGGACAGCAACTTCCAGTCCGTGCGACAATGGGTCGGTTCACACAACCACTGACTTTGATCGGGTTGCCCATCGTGGTGGTCCCGGTACCTGTCGCCGGACAGCGTCATCCCATCGGCCTGCAGATCATCGCCGCGCCCTGGCGAGAGATTGACGCGCTGCGCGTCGCCCGCGCCCTCGAGGAAACCGGCGTCGCCACGATCAAGGCGCCTTGATCGCGGAAAACTGGCCCAAAACGCGAACAGGCCGCCACCCGGACGACCCGTTCAACGAAACCAAAAGAAAAACCAGACGATCAGCCGCCGGATTTAGTCCCGGTCTGGGGAATCGGCGTCTGCGCCGTGGTGACCGGTTTGTCGGCTTTCACCGATTGCTGGTGCTTGCCACCGGAACAGTCGCCCATTGCCATGGCGGACCCGGCGGTGAAAGCAAAAACAGCGGCGGTCGCCAGTGAAGTCGTGAGAATCTTACGCATGAGGAGCCTCCTCGATCATGGGTGCGACAAACTGTACACGTGTTTGCCTCGACCTCCAAACACCAAGACAGTGCATCCATCACCGATGCCCGCCGCCATAGCTTTCCCGGAAATCCACGCGCGGCTTGCCATAGCGGTTTCCCTGGCCATATCCGACGCCGAAGCTCCGCACCAGATCCTCGTCGTCCTCGTTCTCGATGAACTCGGCGATGACGTCGATTTTCGCATGCTCGCAATATTGCATGACGCTTTCCAACAGCCGCCTGGTGCGGGCGCTGGTATGAGAACCCTTGACCAGGGCGCCATCGATTTTGGCATAGTCGACCTGAATCGATCGTAGGCTCTCGAAGGAGGTGCCGCCGGCCCCTACATCGTCCATGCAAACCTTGTTTCCGAAGCTCCGAAGTTCCTGCAAGCGTCGGTTCGCGGCGGCGAAATCCTTGATGAAGGTGGTCTCCGTCAGCTCAAAGAGAATCTGCGGGACCAGGTCCTTATAAGGCCGAAGCAGCTGGTTAAGTTTTGGCAGGAACGAGTCGCCGCCCAGTGAACGCGCGGAGATATTGACCGCGACATGCGGGCGCCAATCATCCCGCGCCTCCAGGGCCAGGGTTCGAAGGGTGCTGTCCAAGACCGCCATGTCGAATTCCTCGATCAAGCCGGTATCCTCGATGAACAGGATGAACTCCTGAACCGAGGGGAAGCCCTTGACCCGGCTCAAGGCTTCGAAATGCTTGATCTGGCCGTTCGAGAGATCGACGATCGGCTGGAACGCGAGCTCGAATCCCCGCGCGGAAATGACCGACCGTGCCTCGGCGATCCGGGGAACCGTCTTCTTCAGGGTTTGCCGGGCGGCATCAATCACCGACTGAAGCTTGAGACCGGCGCCGTCTTGCGACTCAAATTGCCGAAGCGAGTAGAGTAGCGCGCGCACCGCGTCGGATTCCTCCACCCCGCCATCATCTAGATTAACACTCTCGGCCGAAACCTCAATCGCGTCCGCCGCGTGATCCCGCGCGATCTCGGACACACCGTCGCGCAGGGTTTCGGTTTCGACGTCGCGGCCGTGGATCACCGCGTAGCGATCATCGCTGATCGCGCCCACGCCATCGCCGCCCAGGGAATTGGCGCGCAGATAACTCGAGAGCGTGGACAGCAATTGATCCGCCGAGTTACCGCCTTGCCTCTGATAGGCTGTCATCCCGTCCAGCAGCAGATAGGTGAGGCTGACGGGTTGGCCGATCGACATGGATTGGTGCAGCTTACGCTCGACCACGGTCTCGAAATCACGACGCCCCGGCAAGGCCGGCGCATCAGCCTCCCCGCCACCGCCGAGACCCGGACTGATGAAGGTGACTGTCAGGTAAAGCACGCCTGGATTGGTTGGCAATCGGCAACCACCCAGCACCGCGGGTATAGGCTCGCCGCCCGGACCGTTGAAGCGAACGGTCACTGGCGTCATTTTCCCGCCGACCTGAATCCGGCTCAGGAGCGCCGTCACGAAGGCATGATCGGCCTCCGCGACATGTGCTAGAAACGGATGATTCAAGACGCTCGCCGAGGTTGCGCCGGAGCCTCCTCCACCCAGCCTGGAACTGGCACCGGACACAAAGGACACCACGCCCGCGTCATCCAACTCCAAGAGAATATCAGCAGCCGCGAAGGAAAACGCCACAAACCGATCGCGTTCCGCTCGCATGGGATTACTGGATGGAGGCTTGGCTGGCGTCTCGTCGGACATGCGGGTTTCGGCTTTTCGGATCAATCTCGCGGAATGTCAGATTTCGCGTTAACGCGTGTCAGGTCAATGACTAGCTTGATCACCGCGCACTATCCAGGATCATCTCATACAGGCGCGCGACCTCGGCGCCGAAGCAACAGAACACCACTTTTTCAATCGCCGGCGCTTCCGACAGGACGTCACGAACCGTGGCCACGGCGATCTCGCTGGCGGCTTCCAGGGGATAGCCATACACCCCCGTACTGATCGCCGGGAAGGCGATGGACCGCACGTCATGCCGCGCCGCGAGGCGCAGGCTCTGGCGATAACACGCGGCGAGCAAGCCGGGCTCGCCGGCCCCTCCCCCTCGCCAAACCGGGCCGACGGTGTGGATGACATATCGGGCCGGAAGAGCGTGGCCGGCGGTAATCCGCGCTTCACCGGTCGGACAACCGCCAATGCCTCTACATTCCTCGAGCAATCCCGGCCCCGCCGCCCGGTGGATCGCGCCGTCAACGCCGCCACCACCAAGTAAAGTCCCGTTCGCCGCGTTGACGATCGCGTCGACGGCCAGGGCCGTAATGTCTCCCTCGATCACCCGGAGCTCGGCGGTCACGCGCCAGCGCCCGGAGGTTCCGCGACTTTATTCGCCTCTTTACTCGCGGCCCCGCCGCGTCGTCCGGCGTGATTGGGATAAACGCGCATCAACACGAGCAGCAATATCAGTCCTGGCACCGCGACGCCGACCGAGAGGATGAAGAAGTCGAACCAGCCGACAAAATCCACCAGGTAACCCGAGGGCGAGGACAGAAGCGTGCGTCCGAACGCCATGAATGCCGAAAGCAAGGCATATTGCGTCGCCGTAAACGCGGTGTTGGTCAAGCTTGAGAGATAGGCGACGAAAGCGGCGGTCCCCATGCCGCCCGTGACGTTCTCCACCGCGATGGTGATGGTCAGAACACCGACATCGTTACCGGCCACCACTTGATAGGCGAAGACAAAGTTCGACGCGGCCTGGAGCACCCCGCTGATCAGCAACGCGTTCAGAAGACCCGTCCAACGGATCAACAAGCCACCGATGAACAGCCCCACCGCCAGGGCGATCAAGCCGAACAGCTTGGTCACCTCGGCGATCTCGGTCTTGGTGAAACCGAGATCGATATAGAACGGGTTGGTCATGATCGACAGAAAGGCGTCACCGAGCTTGAACGTGACGATGAAAAGCAGAATGACCAGCCATCCGGGCCTGGTCGCGAATTCCAGAAACGGCGCGACAACGAAATCCGCCAGCCACTGACCCAGGGTTCGACGCTTCCGGGACACCGGCGCCGCGTCGCCCTCGGGGCCAGGAGGCTCGGGGCTGAGGAGGATTGTCACGGTGCCAACCAAGACCAAGATCGCCATCGCCAGATAGGCATGGGTCCATGTCCACATATCCGCCAGGATCAAGGCACCCGCCCCCGCCACCAGCATTCCGGCGCGATAGCCGTAAGTGACCGCCGCCGCGCCGATACCCTGCTCATCCTCGTTAAGGGTCTCGATCCGATAGGCATCAATGACAATATCCTGACTGGCCGAGAAGAACGCCACCAGGACCGCGAACCCGGCCATGAGAAATGGCGCGTCCCCGGGGTTCGATAAAGCCAATCCGCCGATCGCGAGCATCAACATGCCCTGGGACAAGACCATCCAACCCCGGCGACGACCCAGCATATCGGTCAGTATCGGGAGCCTGAGGCCGTCCATCAAAGGCGCCCATAACGGCTTCAGCGCATAGGGCAAACCAACCAGCGAGAACAGGCCGATCGCCGATCTCTCGACATCCGCCTCGCGCAGCCAGGCGCTTAATGTTCCGAAAGACAGCAACAGCGGCAACCCGCTGGCGAAACCCAGCAACAGAACCACGATCACCCGACGGTTCAGATAGGGTGCGACCGATTCCCGCAGCAGCCAGACGGCCCGGGCGACGGGATCAAGGTTAGCCAAGTACCGTCTTCGCCAGTGCTTTCAGGTCGGTTTCCGGACGCGCGCCGAAATGACTGATGATCTCGGCGGCGGCGATGCCTCCGAGCCGGCCGCAACGAGCTGGGTCCTCGGACCGCGTGAAGCCATGGAGGAATCCCGCCGCGTAAAGGTCTCCAGCTCCGGTCGTATCAACCACTCGGTCCGCTTTCTCGGCGTCCAGGATATGCACCTCGCCATCCGACAAAACGACCGAGCCCTTGGCGCCGCGCGTCAGGGCCGCGGTCTTGCAATGGCCACGCACGGCCTGCAACGCGGCGTCGAAATCCGAGGTCTCATAGAGCGAAATGATCTCGTCCTCATTGGCGAAGAGGATATCGACGTGACGCTCTACCAACTCGCGGAACTCATCGCGGTGCCGTCCGACGCAAAACGGATCGGAGAGCGACAGCGACACCAAACCGTCGCTTGCATGAGCGATCGCGGCGGCCTTGAGAAACGCTTCCTTGGCCCGCGGCGGATCCCACAGGTAACCCTCGAGATAAATAACCTTGCTCGCCTTGATCAGATCCTCGTCCACGTCTTCGGGCCCTAGATCCACGCAGGCGCCGAGATGCGTGTTCATGGATCGTTGGGCGTCGGGGGTTACCAGAACCAGACAACTCGCGGTCGGCGGGCCGCTGGTGCTGTTCGCGGTGTCGAATCGGACGCCGGCCGCGGTGATGTCATGACGAAACACCTTGCCGAACGGGTCATCACGCACCTTGCCGATAAAGGCGCCCACCCCGCCGAAACCGGCCAGTCCGACAATGGTGTTGGCGGCGGAACCGCCGGACATTTCAATGCCGGGCCCCATGCGCCCGTAGATATGGCTCGAGCGGTCGGCATCGACGAGGTTCATCGCGCCTTTCTCGATTTCATTGTCCGCCAGGAAGGCGTCGTCGGTTCGTGAAATGACGTCGACGATCGCATTGCCGATTCCCGTTACGTCCATGGTCTTGTTGGGCATAAGATTTTTCCGTGGTTCCAAGGCGCCAGGACACTACCCGAGAACGGCGTCGGGGCAAAGCCGCTCAACGAAGACTTGTGCGCGACGGCGGCTTGTGGTTTTCCTGGGCGAATCCCAAGCGGAACCGCGGAGTCCACCATGTTCGCTGCTTTGTCCAAGGCTTTCGCCCAGCTACCGGAACGGACGCTTCGCCGGTCCGTGATCCTGAGCGTGCTTTTCGCCCTGGTGATGATCATCGCCAGCGGCTTCATAAGCTGGCTGTTGATCGCCAAGGTCGGGGTATTTGATATCGAGTTGCTGGACAAATTGTCGGCGGCGATCGGAGCGATCGTTATCGTTGTGTTCGCCTTTGTCTTCTATCCCTCGATGGTCATGATCGTCGCCGGGTTCTTCGTGGACCGCGTGGCGGCGGCGGTGGAAGAAAAGCACTATCCGCATCTCCCCGCGCCTCGGGATCAAGGCCTGGGAGAAATCATGAAGTCGGCGCTCGGGCTGCTGGTGGTAACCCTCATTCTCAACATCGTTCTCATGCCGATCTACGTGTTTACTTTTTTCGTGGCCGGCTTGGGCTTCGTTATCTTTTACGGGCTGAACGGGTATCTTCTCGGACGTGAGTTTTTCGAGATCGCCGCGGGCCGCTACATGGATCCCAAGGAGGCAAAGGAACTGCGCCGATCCAAACGCTTCACGATATTCGGCGCGGGCGTGGTGATCGCGTTCATGACCACTATCCCGATCCTGAATTTGGCGGCGCCGATCATCGCGGTCGCCTTCATGGTTCATATGTTCCAGTTGTTGCGTCCGCAAAGCGGTACATGATATCGTCGGCGGGTTCGAACTCCTTGAATTTTCTGGGGTTTTAACAGCTAATTTCGAGAGAATGTAAAGATGTCCCTGTTTCGACGGAAATCGCCCGAGGACGCGGAACCCAAGCTTGGTGACGAGGCGGCCGGCGGCGCCGACGCGGTGCCCAACGAACCGTCGACGACCCCGGATCCAGTCGCCGCGCCGGCGGTTGAGAACGAGCGGAAATCACCAGAAACCAGCCTGTCGCCAGAAGCCAGGCCGCAACAAGGAGCACCCATGGCGTCCTCCAGAACCCCTTCCGCGGGATTCGTGCCCGAAATTCCCAGACGCACGATCGACCTACCCGGCGCTCCCACCCGAAAACCGCTTCCCGGCCAGCGAGGGGGGCCCGAGAGCAAACGCCTCACGGTTGGTCGCGAGATTTCCCTGAGCGGCGAAATCACGGCATGCGAGACGTTGATCGTCGAGGGCTCGGTGGAGGCGACGCTTGAAAACAGCCAATTTCTAGAGGTCGCCGAGGGCGGGCTTTTCAAAGGCACCGTCGTCATCGACGAGGCGGTGATCGCCGGTACTTTCGATGGGACACTCACGGCGCGCGAGCGGCTGACGATAAAGTCGACGGGGCGCATCACCGGACATGTAAAGTTCAGCCGGATCGAGATTGAACTTGGCGGTGAGATTGACGGCGAGATCCACGTTCTGCTGGACACCGCGGCTTCGGAAACACCGGCTGATTCATGAACAGGTGGTTCGGCGCCACGATCGGCGCCATGTTGCTATTGACGGTGCAAGCCTGCCAGACACCGCAACCTGGCTCCACGTCGGTTGACCGTGCCGCCGCCACGACCGGCACGGTCGCCCCGATATCATCCGCGGCGCCAAAAGAACCCAAGGACAGCTCCAAGCAAGCGGTGGCGCCCCCATCGACACCACTCCTGTCCGCCGAGGATCGCGATCCCAGACGCTTGTTGCGGATGAACCGCCAGTCCTTGGCGACCCTGCTGGGAAAACCTCAATTCGTTCGCCGGGAGGCCAACGCGCGAGTGTGGCAGTATCGCTCGGAAGCCTGTGTCCTGGACTTGTTTTTATATGGCGTCGCGACAGCGCACGAAGTTATCCATTACGAATTTCGACCAGCCACGACTCTGTCCGGTCCGACGCCCGGCTGTTTCGAGGCATTGCTGACCCGGACCGGGAATGTCGCTAGTAGCTAGGCAACTTGGGGCGCTTTGACGACCGGCGTGGCCACCCTTAGGTGGAAAGAACGGTCTTGTCCTTGAATCGACAGAGATCCGAGATCGTGCATTCCGGACAATCGGGCTTGCGCGCCTTGCAGACATAGCGACCGTGCAGGATAAGCCAGTGATGGGCGTGCAACTTCCAATGCTCGGGGATTCGGCGTTCCAGAGCCAGTTCCACCGCGAGCGGGGTTTTGCCATTCGCGAGTCCGGTTCGGTTTCCGAGCCGGAAAAGATGCGTGTCCACCGCGATGGTTGGTTGGCCAAACGCGATATTCAGCACGACATTCGCGGTTTTTCGCCCCACGCCAGGGAGGGTCTCCAAGGTTTCACGGTCGCGTGGAACCTTACTGTCATGATTTCGAATCAAGATCTCGGATAGCGCGATCACGTTTTTGGCCTTGGAGTTGAACAGGCCAATGGTCTTGATGAATTCCTTGAGCCGATCAACGCCGAGCTCGACCATTTTTTCCGGTGTGTCGACCTCGGCGAACAAAGGACCTGTCGCGCGGTTCACACCCACATCGGTGGCCTGAGCCGACAGCACGACGGCGACCAGCAAGGTGTAGGCATTGACATAATGCAACTCGCCTTGGGGGTCGGGATTGGCTTGCGACAATCTCGCGAACATCGTGTCGATGTCGGCTTTTTTCATGGGACGGGCCATGCGCCGTCATACCGCGATCACGGTCGAACGCAAAGCGCCAACCGGCGCGATGAGCCACTTTACGGCCTAACGTCACACGGATTAATGTCCAGATCATGACGACCGAGCTTGAGAAGCATCCCGAAAACCCAGGAGTCGCGCCCCTATTCGAGGCCGTGCTCAGCCCGCATCGAAGTCTTCCACCCCTGGGTTTTGTCCTGGTCATGGGCGGTCTGATTGGGATCAGTATCGCGATAGGCGTCGGATTCTCCCTGGTCGGCGCCTGGCCGGTCCTGGGCTTTCTCGGGATCGATATTCTTCTGGTCTATCTCGCCTTTCGGATCAGCTACGACGCCGCGCGGCAATGCCAACACGTGCGGCTGGGCGTGGATGCGCTCGAGATAGCCTTTCACAACCCCGGCGGAAGAGATAGACACGCGGTGCTGGAACCCTATTGGGCGCGGGTAGAGGTTGAACCGATCAACGCAAGACGCGGTCGGTTGGTCATCAGGTCCCGCGGCGAGTTCATCGAGCTGGGCGCTTTCCTGGCAAATGACGAAAAGCTGGCCTTCGCCCGGGCCCTGAGCCACGCCTTGCGACAAGCGCGCGACCCAATTCAGGGCCAAGCCCTGGAAACCTATCCCTTAAGCCCCAAAACATCCGTCATATCGTATAGGCCGGGCGGCTGATCGACCGCCCATTGCGCGGCGCGGATGGCCCCAGACGCATAGATATGGCGGCCGGTTGCCTTGTGCGCGATCTCGACGCGCTCGCCGGCACCGGCGAAGATCACCGAATGTTCCCCGACGATGTCGCCTCCTCGAAGCGCCGCGAAACCGATATCGCCCCGCTGGCGCGCGCCGGTTTGGCCTTCTCGGGAAAGAACGCTGGCCTGTTCGAAATCCACACCGCGCCCCTTTGCCGCGGCCCGGCCCAAGCCCAGCGCGGTTCCCGACGGCGCGTCGATCTTACGGTTGTGGTGGATTTCAAACACCTCGATGTCGAATTCATCGTTCAGGGCCCGCGCGACCTGCTCCACCAGGACGAAAAGAAGGTTCACGCCAAGGCTCATATTTGGCGCGAAAACCACGGGAACAACCGTTGCCGCCTCGGCCATGGCCGCCTCCCCCTCCGCGTCCAGGCCCGTGGTCCCGACAATCCAAGGCGTTTTCGCGTCCATCGCCGCGCGTGCATGCCCAACCACCGCCTCGGGTAGGGTGAAATCGATAACCGCCGCTGACGCGGTGAAGAGCTCGGCGGCATCACCAACGGCTTTCACGTTTAAGGGGCCAAGCTGACAAATCTCACCAATATCAATGCCTTGGCTAGTACTACCCGGCCGTACCGATCCACCCGCTAGCCGGGTGTTTCGTGTTTCCAGAATTTGGCGAACAATCATTGTCCCCATTGTTCCCGCGACGCCCGTAACGCCTATCGCCAAATCGCCCATCCGACCGCCCCCTAGATCTAACCCACCATGTCCGCGGCCCTCGACCGCTTTTCCTCCTTAGTATCCAACGGATTCCATCACTGGAAAAGGAATAGCCTTACTAGCTTCTTTATATTATATTTTTTAATTCGATATATCGAAAAACTTGGCAAACAAGCGGATGACTCTTTCAACTCTGTGTCTCGGTTTACTGCTTGACGGCGCCCTCACCGGCTACGCCCTTTGCCGTTTGGTGGAGGAAAAGCTCGGCCATTTCCAACACGCCAGTTTTGGCGCGCTTTATCCCGCGCTTGGAAAACTAGAGGCGGCGGGACTGGTCAACGCGGAGCGAAACGGGGCAACCGCGCTTTCCAAGCGTATGTATGCAATTACTGACAAAGGTCGGTTGAGATTCGATGCGGAACTCAATCAATCAGCCGCGTCGGAGACGTTTCGATCGGAATTCTTATCCGCGATGCACTTCGCCGATCGGCTTCCGGTGTCCGATATTGAGCGGCTCGTCGACCAGAAACTAGCCGACGCGCGGGAGCAACGTCGCAAATTACTTGCATTGCCAATCTCGTCGATGACCGAGGGACAGAGATTCACGGTTCGCTACGCTTTGGTAAAGACCACCGCCTCTATCGATTTTCTTCAAGGAGAGGGCCGCGCCATGATCACATCAATTCAACGTGAACGCTACTAGTTTATATCGTAAAAACAACATCTTAGATGATCAGAAAATTTTGTATTCGTCGGGTATGACTATCGAAATTATAAAGTCCTACCCAGCACCGCGTCGCCTTCAATGCGGTAGTTCATGTCGAACCCCCAGAGGCGTTAGTCCTTGAGATCTTCCCAGAGATCGCGCACCCGATCGAAGAACCCCGTGGATTGAGGGCTCGTGGTCGCGCTGTTGGTTTCGGCGAATTCCTCGAGAATTTGCTTTTGCTTGCGCGTCAGACTGACGGGGGTTTCCACTACCGCCTCGACATACAAATCGCCACGGGCTGGGCTACGCAGCACGGACATGCCTTTTCCGCGCAGTCGGAACTGAGTTCCAGTCTGGGTACCGGGGTTTACCGTGATACGCGCCCGCGCGCCCTCGACCGTCGGCACCTCGATCTGCCCGCCCAAGGCGGCGGTGGTCATTTGCAGCGGCACGCGACAGTAGATGTCGGCGCCATCACGCTTGAAAATCGGGTGTTCCTCGATCGCCAGGAAAATGTAGAGATCCCCAGGGGGCGCCGAAGGCCCGCCAGCTTCACCCTCGCCCGCCAGACGAATCCGCGTGCCATCCTCGACACCGGCGGGAATGTTCACGGATAAGGTCTTTTCCTTTTGGATCCGCCCATTGCCCCGACAGGTTCCGCAGGGGTTTTCGATCACCCGGCCCGCGCCGCCGCAGGTGGAGCAGGCGCGTTCAATGGTGAAGAAACCCTGCTGAACCCGTACCCGGCCCCGTCCCTGACACGCCTTGCAGGAGACCGGTTGCGAGCCCGCCTTGGCGCCGCTGCCGGAGCAGTCGTCGCAATTCACGGTGCTGGGAATCCTAATTTCGGTTTGCCGGCCCTTGAACGCTTCTTCAAGGCCGATATTCATATTGTAGCGGAGATCCGCGCCACGACGGGCGCCGCCGCCCGAACGCCGACCGCCCATGAAATCGCCGAACATCTCATCAAAGATGTCGGAGAAGCCGGCACCAAACCCTTCGAAGCCGGCGCCACCCGGTCGCCCGCCGCCCATGCCGTTTTCAAAAGCCTCGTGTCCGAAGCGATCATAGGCCGCGCGTTTTTGCGAATCCTTCAGAACATCGTAGGCTTCGTTGAGTTCCTTGAACTGCGCTTCCGCCGACGGATCATCCGGATTGCGGTCCGGATGATATTTCATCGCCAACTTGCGATAGGCCGACTTCAGCGCGCCTTCGTCGGCACCGCGGTCAACGCCAAGGGTCTCGTAAAAATCACGCTTCGCCATCGCTGGTTACCGTCCCCTGGCCCAAGACTTGAACGCGTCACCGTCCCTATCGCTATCCCTGTCGCCATCAATCCCCCCGGATCAGGCGGTTGGTCAACGAAAGGCCGTCGCGACGCGTTCTCGGTTCCCGATTCAGACCGACGCCCGCCTAAGCGGACTTGTTTCGATCCTGATCGTCGACTTCCTCGAAATCGGCGTCGACAACATCCGCGTCGCCATCCTTCTTCTCGGCTCCAGGGCCGGCTTCGTCGCCGCCCATGTCACCCATATCCGGTCCATCGGCGGCCGACGCTTCTTCCTGCTGTGCTTTATAGAGCGCCTCTCCAAGCTTCATCGCCGCCTGCTGCAGCGCCTCCACCTTGGTTTTGATCAACTCGCCATCCTCACCCTCGAGCGCTTCCTTGACCTCGGCGATCAGGGCTTCGGTCTCGCGACGCTCCGATTCGCCGATCTTATCGCCGACATCCGCCAGGGTGCGCTCGGTCGTGTGGATCGCCTGCTCGCCCTGGTTCTTAATCTCGACTAGCTCGCGCCGTTGTTTGTCGGCTTCCGCGTTTTGCTCGGCTTCGCTGACCATTTTCTCGATATCGGCGTCGGAAAGACCGCCCGAAGCCTGAATCCGGATCTGCTGTTCCTTGCCGGTCGCCTTGTCCTTGGCCGACACATTGACGATACCGTTGGCATCGATGTCGAAAGTCACCTCGACCTGCGGAACACCGCGCGGCGCCGCCGGTATCCCCACGAGGTCAAACTGACCAAGCACCTTGTTGTCGGCGGCCATCTCACGCTCGCCTTGGAAGACCCGAATTGTCACCGCGGTCTGATTGTCCTCGGCGGTGGAGAAAACCTGACTCTTCTTGGTCGGGATCGTCGTGTTGCGATCGATCAAGCGGGTGAACACACCACCCAAGGTCTCGATACCGAGCGACAGTGGCGTGACGTCCAGCAGCAGCACGTCCTTGACGTCACCCTTTAGCACGCCGGCCTGAATCGCGGCGCCGATGGCGACAACCTCATCCGGGTTCACGCCCCGATGCGGCTCGCGGCCAAAGAAGGTCTTCACCGTGTCCATGATCTTCGGCATGCGGGTCATGCCACCAACCAGGATCACCTCGTCGATCTCGCCGGCGCTCAGACCCGCGTCCTTCAACGCCGCCGCGCACGGACTGACGGTGCGTTGCACGAGATCATCGACCAAGGCCTCGAGCTTCGCGCGGGTCAGCTTGATGGTAAGATGCTTGGGGCCAGTCTGATCGGCCGTGATGAACGGCAGGTTCACCTCGGTCTGCATCGCCGCCGACAACTCGATCTTCGCCTTCTCGGCGGCTTCCTTGAGCCGCTGTAACGCCAGCTTGTCGTTACGTAGATCAATCGAGTTCTCTTTCTTGAACTCATCGGCGAGATAGTCGATCACCCGATGGTCGAAATCCTCGCCACCCAGGAAGGTATCACCGTTGGTCGACTTGACCTCGAAGACACCATCGCCGATCTCCAGGATCGAAACATCGAAGGTACCGCCGCCGAGGTCATAAACCGCGATAATGCCGGTGTTCTTCTTGTCCAGACCATAGGCCAGAGCCGCGGCGGTCGGCTCGTTGATGATCCGTAGAACATCCAGGCCCGCGATCTTGCCGGCGTCCTTGGTCGCCTGGCGCTGAGCATCGTTAAAATAGGCCGGGACCGTGATGACGGCCTGATCAACGGTGTCGCCGAGGAATGCCTCGGCGTCATCCTTCAGCTTGCGCAGGGTGAAACTGGAAATCTGGCTCGGGCTATATTTTTCGCCGCGCGCCTCAACCCAGGCGTCACCATTCTCGCCAGGAACGACCTTATAAGGCATGAGGTCGGAAAACTTCTTCGAGTGCTCATCGTCGTGCCGGCGACCGATCAGCCGCTTAATGGCGAAAAGCGTGTTTTCCGGATTGGTCACCGCCTGTCGCTTGGCGGGTTGACCGACGAGACGTTCGCCACCCTCGGCGAAACCAATCATCGACGGTGTTGTGCGTTGTCCCTCGGCGTTCTCGATTACCTTCGCGTCGGAGCCGTCCATGAAGGCGACGCAGGAGTTCGTCGTTCCGAGATCAATACCGATTACCTTGGCCATTTAACCCTCTTTCAGTCAGCAAACGGGACCGGCCTTTGAAGCACCGGCACCCATTCCCGATTATCAAGTGTGACATTCTAGGGCTATATAGGGGGGTGGTCCGGGTCCCGCAAGCGCGGTCGGCGCGAAATTTACGTATAAATCGCATGATTCGGATAGTGCTTCGGGCCCTGGGACTTCATATTTCGCGACATGATCATTTCCGCGAGCTACCGAACGGATATCCCGGCATTTCATGGCGCATGGTTCAACCAACGCCTCGACGCGGGGTTCTGCACGGTTAAAAACCCCTATTCCAACAAGATCAGCCGCGTCGCGTTGAACCCTTGCGCGGTGGATGGCTTTGTCTTCTGGACACGTCGCTTGGGCGGATTCATGACGACGCTCGACCGCATGAGCGATCGGGGCACGCCTTTTGTCATTCAGTTTACCGTCACCGGATACCCCAAGGCCCTGGAGCCGGCGGTGGTCGATTGGCGCCGCGCGGTCGACGAGATTCACGAGGCCACGTCAAGGCACGGTCCTCGGGCCGTGGTTTGGCGGTACGACCCGGTTTTCCTTAGCGACATCACGCCCGCGTCGTTTCACATCGACCGGATCGCGGAGATCGCGGAACAACTGGCCGGCGCGACCGATGAAGTGGCGCTCTCCTTCGCGCATCTCTATCGCAAAACGCGAAAGAACACCGAACGCGCCGCCGCCCGTCATCGGTTCTCGTGGGCCGACCCCGACGTCGACGAGAAACGGTCGCTCCTAGCAACACTGTCCGACACCGTTTCCCGCCAAGACATCGAGGCGACATTGTGCGCTCAACCAGATCTGCTGACGCCGTCCCTGCGACCGGCCCGCTGTATCGATTCCGACCGCCTTTCGGATGTCGCGGGAAGGCCCGTTACCAGTCGTCAAAAGGGAAATCGACCCGGCTGCCTTTGCGCCGA
>JADHLJ010000015.1 GCA_016780745.1 Alphaproteobacteria bacterium
CCCTGGCCGTCCTTGCCGCAGGTGCCGATGCCCTCGTCCAGTTTCAGGTCCGAGCCGATCATCGAGATCTTGTTCATGGCGTCGGGGCCGTTACCGATCAGGGTAGCTCCCTTGACCGGGCGAGTGACCTTGCCGTCCTCGATCATGTAGGCCTCGCTGGCCGAGAAGACGAATTTGCCGGAGACGATATCGACCTGGCCGCCGGAGAAGTTCACCGCGTAGAGCCCGCTCTTGGTCGAACGGATGATCTCCTCCGGATCATGCTCGCCGGCGGTCATGTAGGTATTGGTCATCCTCGGCATCGGGTGATGGGCGTAACTCTGACGCCGGCCGTTGCCGGTGGGATCGACGCCCATAAGGCGGGCATTCTGGCGATCCTGCATATAGCCGACGAGAATGCCGTCCTCGATCAGCACGTTATGGGCCGAGGGGGTGCCCTCGTCGTCGACGGTGATCGAGCCCCGGCGATTCTTGATGGTGCCGTCATCGACCACGGTCACGCCCTTGGACGCGACCCGTTGGCCGACCATGCCGGTGAAGGTCGAGGTCTTCTTGCGGTTGAAGTCACCCTCCAGGCCATGGCCCACCGCCTCGTGCAGCATCACGCCAGGCCAACCTGGGCCGAGCACCACCTCCATCTCGCCCGCCGGCGCCGGTACGGCTTCGAGATTGACCAGCGCGATCCGCAGAGCCTCGTCGACCTGGGCTTGCCAGTTCTCGGGATCGATATAGCGGTCATAGCCGAGCCGTCCGCCGACACCGGTGCCACCACTTTCCATGCGATCGCCGTCACCGACCACGACGGAAACGTTGAGTCTGACCAGCGGGCGGATATCGGCAACGCGCTCGCCGCCGGCGCGCAGGATCTGGATCGCCTGCCATGAGCCCGACAACGATGCCGAGACCTGCCGGATCCGCGCGTCCTTGGCCCGGGCGTAGGCGTCGATGTCCTGCAACAGCTTGACCTTGGCCTCAAAATCCATGCCTGGGATCGGGTTGGCATCGGTATAGAGCGCTCGGTTGGTGCGGGCCGGTCCGTCGGCCTGGGTACCGCCATGGCCGGCATGGACCGCCTTCACGGTATCGGCGGAGCGGCGAATGGCGTCCTCGGACAGATCGGCGGCATGGGCATAGCCCCGGGCCTCGTCGGCGATCGCGCGTAGGCCGAAACCTTGGGTGGTGTCGAAGGACGCGGTTTTCAGCCGGCCGTCGTCAAAGGCGAAACTTTCCGATTGGCGATATTCCAGAAACAGCTCTCCATCATCGGCCCCGGTCAGCGCGTCATCGACGATTCGCCCCACTTTTTGGCGGTCAAGTCCGGCGCGGTCGTAGAAAAGCTCGTCGGTGGTGGCTAGATCGGTCATGCCGGATTCCTCGCGAGACACCGGCGATGCCGGCGGCCAAATGAAATAAATCGATCAGTTTGGACAGCATATGGGGTCAATAGCGTGGAAGTCAGCAACGGTTTGTCATAAAGTGCATGAAATCGGTCGTTAAGACGGGTTGGCGCGACTTTCTGCCGCGCAAGTCCGGCTTGTGAGTATCGCGACCGGAGAGTAGGGTCTCGCCTAAGCGCGGCGGGAGCCGTTGATGGCGTGTGTTCGAGGAGTCGTCCGTTGTTACCGGACAGTTCGGGCGCCGCGCGGGACGGGATCAAGAGAGCGATCGAGATGGAACAACTCAGACATTTCGTTGCGGGTGCCAGCAAGGCCCTAGGGCTATCGGTGGCTTTCCTCACGTTGATGGCGACGGGCGCGATGGCGTCGGTGGCGACGCCCTGGCAACTGGGGGTGCCGGAACCGGTCAGCCCGGTGGCCGAGCGCATTCATGAATTTCACGACTATCTTCTGTGGCTGATCACGATCATCACGATCTTCGTGTTGGGCCTGATGATTTACGTGTGCATCAAATTCAAGGCGTCCAGCAACCCGAACCCGTCAAGAACCACGCATAACACGGCGATAGAGATCATCTGGACCGTGGTGCCGGTGATCATTCTGGCGGTCGTGGCGGTTCCGTCCTTCAAGACCTTGTATTACGGGGATCGCACGCCTGATCCGGACATGACGATCAAGGTCACCGCCAATCAGTGGTATTGGAGCTACGAATACCCGGATGCCGGCGTATCCTTTGACAGCTACATGATTCCCGAGGCTGAGATTGATCCTGCGACCCAGACCTATCTGCTGGCCGTCGACAATCCGCTTGTGGTTCCGGTCGGCAAGAAGATCCAGATCCTGGTGACCAGCAACGACGTGATGCATTCCTTCTTCCTGCCCTCGGCCGTGGTGCAAATCTACGGAATGGCGGGACGCACCAACGAGACGTGGATGCAGATTGACAAGGAAGGCACGATCTTCGGTCAGTGCAACCAGATCTGCGGGATCAATCACTCGGCCATGCCAATCGCCGTGACGGCGCTTAGCCAGGACAAATATGACGCTTGGCTCGCCGAGGCGAAGGTCAAGTTCGCCGCCGCTCCGGCCCGAATTCGGGTCGCGGACGGCGCGGTCAACGAATAAGAAGCGGGGAAGAAACCATGAGCGCGGCCCACGCCCACGAGCACGATCACGACCACGGCGTTCCGAAGGGTTTCCTGCGGTACCTGTATTCGACCAACCACAAGGACATCGGCACGATGTACCTGATCTTCTCCGTTATCGCGGGGCTGATCGGTGGTGGGATCTCGATGTATATGCGCATGGAGCTTCAAGATCCCGGCGTGCAATACATGGAAAACGGTCATGTCTGGAACGTCTATGTGACGGCCCATGGCCTGATCATGGTGTTCTTCGTGGTCATGCCGGCCTTGATTGGTGGCTTCGGCAATTGGTTCGTGCCGTTGATGATCGGCGCGCCGGATATGGCTTTCCCACGCATGAACAACATCAGCTTCTGGCTGCTGATCCCGGCTTTCATTCTGCTGTTCCTGTCGATGTTCGCCGATGGCGGCGCGGGAGTCGGGTGGACCATCTATCCACCGATGTCCGGTAAGGAAGGCACGCCTGGTCCGTCCATGGACATGGCCATCCTGTCGCTTCATCTGGCTGGTGCGTCCTCGATCCTGGGCGCGGCCAACTTCATCACCACGATCTTCAACATGCGCGCGCCGGGCATGACCCTGCACAAAATGCCGCTGTTCGCGTGGTCAATCCTGATCACCGCGTTCCTACTGCTGCTGGCTCTGCCGGTTCTGGCGGGCGCCATCACCATGTTGCTGACCGATCGGAATTTCGGGACGACCTTCTTTGTCACGTCGGGCGGCGGTGACCCGATCCTGTTCCTGCATCTGTTCTGGTTCTTCGGGCATCCCGAGGTCTACATCATGATCCTGCCGGCCTTCGGCATCGTCAGCCACGTGGTCTCGACCTTCTCGCGCAAGCCGGTCTTCGGCTATCTCGGCATGGCCTATGCCATGGTGTCGATCGGCTTTGTCGGCTTCATCGTATGGGCGCACCACATGTACACGGTGGGCTTGGATGTCGACACGAGAGCCTATTTCACCGCCGCGACCATGGTGATCGCGGTTCCGACGGGCGTGAAGATCTTCTCGTGGATCGCCACCATGTGGGGCGGTTCAATCAAGTTCGAAATGCCGATGATCTGGGCCTTGGGCTTCATCTTCCTGTTCACCGTTGGTGGTGTGACCGGTGTCGTGTTGGCGAATGCCGGCTTGGACATCATGTTGCACAACACCTACTACGTGATCGCGCATTTCCATTATGTGCTGTCGCTAGGCGCGGTGTTCGGCATCTTCTGCGGGTTCTACTACTGGTTCTCCAAGATGACCGGCTATACCTACAGCCAAGGTTTGGCTCAGGCACATTTCTGGCTGACCTTCATCGGCGTGAACCTGACCTTCTTCCCGATGCATTTCCTCGGCCTCGCCGGTATGCCGCGCCGGTATATCGACTACCCCGAGGCGCTGCATGGCTGGAACCAGGTGGCTTCCTACGGCGCGTATATCGCGGGCTTCGGTACGCTGGTCTTCGTTATCATGGTGCTGGAGGCCTTCATGGCCAAGCGGCAGGCGCCGGATAATGAATGGGGCGATGGCGCGACCACTCTGGAATGGACGCTCTCGTCACCGCCGCCCTTCCATACCTATGAGGACCTGCCCCGGATCAAGTAATCCGGCGGCGGCCCGTATCAGGAGGATCAACGATCGTGTCCGACACTTCGATCGGCGCACAACCGGCGGCGGGAGCCGCCGGTTCCGTATCGGCGGCATTCGTCGACTTCACTCGGTTACTGAAACCCCGGGTGATGTCGCTCGTGGTGTTTACGGGTTTTGTCGGACTCTATCTCGCCCCTGGATCGATGCATCCGGTGCTCGAGGTGATCGCGATCCTCTGTATCGCGGTTGGCGCGGGTGCCTCCGGCGCGATCAACATGTGGTACGATCGTGATATCGACGCGGTGATGTCGCGCACCAGCGCCCGGCCCATTCCGGCGGGGCGGGTTGGTGCCGAGGAAGCGCTGACGTTCGGCGTGGTCCTGGCCTGCGGTTCGGTCATGGTTATGGGACTGGCGGTAAACTGGCTTTCCGCCGGATTGCTCGCCCTGACGATTGGTTTCTACGTTTTCGTCTACACGATGTGGCTCAAGCGCCGCACGCCTCAGAACATTGTCATTGGCGGCGCCGCCGGCGCTTTCCCGCCGATGATCGGGTGGGCGGCGATTTCGGGCACCGTTACCCTGGATTCACTGGTTCTCTTCGCGATCATCTTCTTCTGGACCCCGCCGCATTTCTGGGCGCTCTCGCTGTATCGAAGCGGTGATTATCAGGCCGCCGGCGTGCCGATGCTCCCGGTCGTGGCCGGTCGGCGAGAGACCCAAAAGCAGATCCTGCTGTACAGCCTGTTATTGGCCCCTCTGGGAATGGCCCCGATGGCGCTCGGAACGGTCGGCGCTCTCTATGGCGTTTCGGCGGCGGCGCTTGGCGCGGTATTCCTGCTTGGCGCCTGGCGGGTATGGCGCGACGCGTCGGATCGCAACTGCAAACAGCTATTCGGCTACTCGATCCTCTACCTTTTCCTGATCTTCCTGGCGCTTGTCGTCGATCGCGCGGTTGGCATGCCCGCCGCGCCGTGGTTTGGGTCATGAGCGCGATGACTGAACCGAACGACACCGAGGCTCCACCGATACGCGCCGCCGATATGCTGCGGGCCAAGCGCGGTCGTAATCTCGGGGTTTTGCTGGCGATTTTCGCCTGTTGCGCGCTGTTCTATCTGATCACGATCGTGCGGATGTTTGAGTGATGCGCGCGGGCCGTAAAAATATCCGGACCTTGGCCTTTCTCGGCGCGTTCGTCGCCGGGATGGGCGGGCTCGCCTATGCCTCGGTCCCGCTTTACGAGATCTTCTGTCGGGTCACTGGATACGGCGGCACCACCCAGGTCGCGGCGGCGGAATCCAACCAGGTGGTTGAGCGAACACTCAAGATCAGGTTCGATTCCAACGTCAATCCGGCGCTCGGCTGGGCTTTCGATCCGGTCCTGAGATCCATGGATCTGAAGGTCGGTGAAAACGCCCTTGCCTTCTATCAGGCCGAAAATGAAACCGATGACGTCATTGTCGGGACCGCGACGTTTAACGTCACCCCCGACAAGGCGGGTCTTTATTTCAACAAGGTCGAGTGTTTCTGTTTCACCGAACAGGTTTTGAAGCCGGGCCAGCGGGTCGATATGCCGGTTAGTTTCTTTATCGACCCGTCGATCGTCGAGGATCCGAATTTGGACGACGTGACGACGATCACGCTCTCCTACACGTTCTTCCGCGCCGAGGATCAGTCGGCGGCGGAGCGTATCGAACAAGCCGGATTACGCGCCGGCGGCGATGGTCGCGCCAATACGGTGGACCAACGCACGAATTGAGGTATTGTTTGGGGGGTCGCCGAGGCGGCCATTGAAGGAAAGAGGAAGCTATGAGCGGCGGACACAGTCACTCCTATCATCTGGTCGAACCCAGCCCCTGGCCCGCTGTCGGTGCCATGGCCGGATTCATCACGGCCATCGGCGCGATCATGTATATGCATGAGATGAACTTCGGCGGCTTGATCATGACGGTCGGGTTCCTGTCGATCCTGTTCACCATGTTTATGTGGTGGCGCGACGTGATCAAGGAAGCGGAATACCAAGGCCACCACACGCCGATCGTTCAGCTTGGCATGCGCTACGGAATGATCCTGTTTATTGCCTCGGAAGTGATGTTCTTCCTGGCGTTTTTCTGGGCGTTCTTCGACGCGTCGCTGTACCCGGATACGGGCGTTTGGCCGCCCGCCGATGTTGAACCGTTCCCGGCATTCGATCTCCCGCTGATCAACACCATGATCCTGCTTCTGTCGGGGTGCACGGTGACCTGGGCGCATGCCGCCCTGCTCAAGGGTGACCGCAAAAGCCTGATGAACGGCCTCGTGCTGACAATCCTTTTGGGCGCGATTTTTACCGGGGTGCAGGCATATGAGTACCAGCACGCGTCCTTCGGGTTCACCGATGGCATCTACTCTTCGACTTTCTATCTGGCCACTGGATTCCATGGTTTCCACGTCCTGGTGGGGACCTGTTTCCTGATCGTCTGTTGGTTCCGCGCTCGGGCCGGTCACTTCACGCCGGAACATCATTTCGGCTTTGAGGCGGCGGCTTGGTACTGGCATTTCGTTGATGTGGTATGGCTGTTCCTGTTCATCTGCGTCTATTGGTGGGGCGGGCGCTAGTCGAGAACCGGGAGCCGGCGCGTTCCGGCTCCCGCTTACCGCCTTGCCGTCCCAGATCGGCTTTTATCCGCGACGTCGGTAGATGATGGCACGGACAGGTCGCCGAGGCCCAAGACATGGGCGTGATCATGGTTTCGAGACGTTCTAACGACGCGAGACGTCCGTCCGGCGTTTGAGCCGGACTCTCTTCTCCGCCGAGGAAAAGGACCCCGCCGGTAATGGCTTCTGGACGGCGTTTTAGACCGACATTCTGGCCCACGCTGTTTACGGTGCCGGCGCTGATGGTGCTTGTCGGCTTGGGTGCCTGGCAGGTCGAGCGCTTAAACTGGAAGAACAGTCTTGTCGAAACCTTCGATAGCCGGATCGCCATGGCGCCGGTGGGGGCGCCCACGACGATCGAAAACATGGATGAGTGGCGCTATCGCCGGGTCGAACTGGTCGGCGTCTTTCAACATGGAAAAGAAATTTTGATAACCGGGCGACCTTTCGAGGGCAGCGCCGGTTTTCATGTTCTCACGCCCTTTCTGCTGGGGGACGACCGAATCATCATCGTCAATCGAGGCTGGGTTCCGGAGAAGTTGCGGGCCAGGGAGAAGCGCCCCGAGACCTTGGTGGAAGGCTTGGTAACGGTGCTCGGCATTATTCGAGAGGATCGGCGTCGCGGCGCCTTCGTGCCGGATAACGAACCTCACAACGAGGTCTGGCTCTATGTCGACACGGATCAGATGGCGTCGCATCGCGACATCGTGCCCGTCGCGCCCTATTACGTCGATGCGATTAGAGATCCCGGACCCTATACGCTCCCCATTGGAGCCAGCGCCGAGATCGCGGTGCGAAACGAGCACCTGCAATACGCCGTAACCTGGTTCCTGTTGGCGGGGACCTTGCTGGTGATCTACGTGATCTACCACTTCCGCCGTCCGGAAGACGAAGCGGGTTCCGAGATCGACTCGGCGTGAGCCAATCACCGACAATAACGGCCTATCAACGCTTGCGAGAGCGTTTTCGGCGTGTCGCGGCGCTCGAGGACGCGATGGCGGTCCTTTCCTGGGATCGCCAAACCATCATGCCCGCGGGCGGCGGCGAGGCCCGGGCCGAGCAGATGGCGACCCTGCGGGTCCTGCGGCACGAAGCGATAACCGCGCCCGACATGGGTGATCTTCTCGGCGAGGCGGCCCGCGCGCCCTTGGAATCATGGGATGCCGCCAACCTGCGGGAAATGCGCCGCGAGCATACCCATGCCACCGCCTTGACCTCGGACTTGGTGGATGCGCGATCCCGCGCGGCGGCGGCTTGCGAGACAGCCTGGATGACGGCGCGGCCGGCCGCGGATTTCAAATCCGTCGCCGAGCCCCTGGATACCTTGCTTGGGCTGGTGCGGGAAGTCGCCGCGGCCAAGGCCGACGCCTTGAATAAATCACCTTACGACGCCCTGCTTGATCAGTTCGAACCCGATGGTTCCGCGAAGGCGATCGACGCCCTGTTCGCCCGCCTTGAGCCGGCGCTGGCCGATCTCCTGCCGGAGGTCCTGGAGCATCAGACGCGCGAGGCCACGGATAGTCCGGCGTCCCACATCCCGGTGGACCAACAGCGTGACCTCGGGCTTAAGGTAATGGCCTCTTTGGGCTTCGATTTCGAGCATGGCCGGTTGGATGTCAGCGCGCATCCCTTCTCCGGCGGTGTCCCTGACGACGTGCGGATCACCACCCGCTACGACACCGCCGACTGGGCCGGCAGCCTGATGGGGGTTATCCACGAGACCGGTCACGCCTTGTATGAGCGGGGCCTGCCCAAGGACTGGCGAGGACAGCCGGTCGGCGCCTCGCGCGGCATGGCGCTGCATGAAAGCCAATCCCTGCTCATGGAGATGCAGGTCAGTCGCTCGCGGGCATTTTTCGACCACGCCGCGCCGTTGTTCCGGGCGGCCTTCGGCGTTGAAGGGGATGCCTGGTCGCCGGAGGCGTTGTACCGGGGGGCGACCCGGGTCTCCAGAAGCCTCGTTCGGGTCGATGCCGACGAGGTTACCTATCCCTTCCACGTCATTTTGCGGTATCGGTTGGAGCGCGCGCTCCTGTCCGGCGATCTTTCCGTCGCGGATCTCCCCGGTGCCTGGAATGACGGGATGCGGGCGGGCCTCGGCGTGCGACCGCCGGACGATCGGCTGGGATGCTTGCAGGATATCCACTGGTATGACGGCGCCTTCGGCTATTTCCCGACCTATACGATGGGCGCCCTCGCGGCGGCGCAGCTCTTCGCGGCGGCCCGGCGCGGTATCGATGGTCTGGATGCGAAGATCGCCGAGGGTGACTTTGCCCCGCTGCTCGCCTGGCTCGGGGAGAATGTGCACCGGTGGGGCAGTTTTCACGACACCGACGCGGTGTTGCTCGCGGCCACCGGCGCGCCGCTTGGCGAGCAAGCCTTCCTGGATCATATCCGCGCCCGCTACCTCGGCGCATGAGCGATCCTCGCCTCAAGTCCAAGCTCCTGGTGCAGGCCGGCGCGCGGCTCTGTTCCCAGCGCGCGGTGCCGGCGATGGTCACCCGGCGCGGTGATCCCGACGCCGGCGCGGTTTATATCAAGATCAACGGCTTCGACCGCGGCTGCGCGGTGTTGAGCCAGATCCGCATGGAGGACGGCCGCCTTGCCTGGCTGCGCGCCACCGGCGAGGCCACGGTCAGCGAGGCCGACGCCGACGCGTATATCGACCGCCAGGCGAAATACGATCCCGATCTCTGGGTCCTTGAGGTGGAGGATCGCGAAGGCCGCAACCCGTTTGATGATCCGATGGTATGAAGCCAACGAATAAACTGGGATCGACGCGAGATCGCCCCCTTGCTCCCCACCCTTAACCGGCGTACAGGTGATCCAGCGGCCCGGGACACGCGAGGCGTGACGGGCGTTTCTGGGAACGGAACCGGATAGATCCAATCGGGATATCCGTGGCGGCGCGCTCCAAGGCTGGGAACGGTGTTTCCCGCGCCGGTGCGTGACCGCTTCGGCGGCATGCGAGGGAGCGGCGAGAATGGCTGGAAAACTTGGGGTGATGGTCTGCGGCCATGGTAGCCGGGACGAAAACGCGGTGCGGGAATTCGCGGTTCTGGCCGAGCGGCTGACCGAGCGTTTGCCGCAATATCCGGTGGATTACGGGTATCTGGAATTCGCCACGCCGGTAATCCGCGACGGGCTGAACGCGCTCAAGGCCGGCGGGGTGGACGAGGTTCTGGCGATCCCCGGCATGCTGTTCGCCGCCGGGCACGCCAAGAACGACATCCCCTCGGTGCTGAACACCTATCAGGCGCAAAACGGTCTTACCATCCGCTATGGCCGCGAACTCGGCATCGATCCGAAGATGCTGAAGGCGGCCGCCGCGCGGGTCGAGGAGGCGGTCACCGCCGCCGGCGACGGGATCTCGCGCCACGACACCTGTCTGGTGGTGGTTGGACGCGGCGCCTCGGATCCGGACGCGAACTCCAATGTCGCCAAGGTCATGCGGATGCTGTGGGAGGGCATGGGCTTCGGATGGGGCGAGACCGCCTATTCCGGCGTGACCTTCCCCCTGGTCGAACCCGCCTTGGAGCATGTCGCCAAGCTCGGCTACAAGCGGGTGATCGTGTTCCCGTATTTCCTGTTCACCGGAGTTCTGGTGAAAAGAATTTACGACTACACCGACATGGTGGCGGCAAGGCACCCGGAGATCGAATTCGTCAAGGCCGGATATCTGAACGATCATCCGTTGGTCATCGACACCTTCGTCGACCGGGTCAACGAGATCCTCGAGGGCACCGGCAACATGAATTGCCAGATGTGCAAATACCGCAACCAGGTGCTGGGCTTCGAGGCCGAGGTCGGGCTCGATCAGGAGAGCCACCATCATCATGTCGAGGGGATCGGAACTGGTACCGCGGAGGCAAATGCCAGCCACGATCATGACCACGCTCACGGCCACGGCCATTCCCATGATCACCATCATCATGACCATGACCACGGACATGACCATTCTCATGATCACGGGCACGACCATGGGCATCACCACCATCCTTATCCGCATGCCGACCACCCGCTTGGACCGAAGAGCATGAAAGAAGGCGGAGACGACTGAGCCATGGGGCTCGACTATCTTCGTGATCCCACCGCGATCTATCGGCTGTCCTTCGAGACAGTGGCGGCGGAGGCGGATCTTTCGATCTTCACCGAGGCCGAGGCGGCGGTGGCGACACGGCTGATTCATGCCTGTGGCATGCCTGATATCGCGGGGGATCTTCGGTTCTCCGAGGGGGCGGTCGACGCGGCCGCGCGCGCTCTGAACGCCGGCGCGCCAATCATCTGTGATTGCGACATGGTCGCCGCCGGCATCTCGCTATCGGCGAGCGGGCTGGAAAATCCAGTTCTCTCTTTCATCAACGCGCCGGATTTGCCGGCCCGCGCGAAGACGGAGGAGACAACTCGCTCCGCCGCTCAAGTACCGCTCTGGTTCGACGGTTTGGAGGGCGCGGTGGTCGCCATCGGCAATGCCCCGACCGCGTTGTTCCGCCTGATCGAGGAGATCAGGGCCGGCGCGCCGATGCCGGCGGCGGTGCTCGGCTTTCCGGTCGGCTTCGTCGGCGCGGCGGAATCCAAGCAAGCGCTGGTCGATGAGAGCCCGATCATCCCGCACGCGGCGCTGCTGGGCCGGCGCGGCGGTAGCGCCATCGCTGCCGCGGCGGTCAACGCGATCGCCCGGGTCGCGGCCAGGATTGACCAATGACCGATCGATCCCTGACAGGCAAAACGGGCGCGGGCCGTTGGCTATCCGTCATTGGGATCGGCGAGGACGGCTTGGATGGCGTTTCTTCCAGCGCGCGGTCGTTGATCAATGACGCCGAGGTGCTGATCGGCGGCGAGCGCCACCTGGCGATGGTTCCGGATGACGGGCGCGAGCGGCTGAGCTGGCCATCACCTCTGCGCGTGTTGCTCGACCAGGTCGATACGATGCGCGGGCGGAGGGTCTGCGTGCTGGCCACCGGTGATCCCATGTGTTTCGGGATCGGCAACGCGCTTGTAAAGCGAGTCTTCCGCGATGAGATGATCATCATTCCCGCCGCCTCGGCCCTGGCTCTCGCCGCCGCGCGGATGGGTTGGGCCGAGCACGAGGTTGAATTACTCACCCTGCATGGACGGCCGAATGACCTGCTTGAGGGATATCTGCGACCCCGGGCGCGGCTGGTGATCCTGTCGGATGGCTCGGATACACCAGGCGCGGTCGCCGCGCGGCTTACCCAGCGTGGCTATGGCGACAGCAGGTTGACGGTCCTGGAGCGGATGGGTGGCGAACGAGAGAGAAGCCTTAAGGGCCGAGCATCGGATTGGAAACATCCACCGGGCGAGGCGCTCAACACGATCGCTGTAGAGCTGGTCGCTGGCCCGGACGCGGTGGTCCGGCCCAATACGCCCGGCCTTCCCGATGAAGCGTTTCGCGGCGACGGCCAGATGACCAAACGCGAGGTGCGCGCGATCACCGTCTCGACCCTACAGCCGCTGCCTCGGGCCTTGCTTTGGGATGTCGGTGCGGGCGCGGGCACGGTCGCCATCGAGTGGTTGCGCGCCCAGCGGCTTTGCCGGGCCATCGCGATCGAAAAAACCCCCGAGCGCCGCGCCATGATTACCGAGAACGCGGCCGCTCTCGGCGTGCCGAGGCTTGAGATCGTGGCCGGTACAGCGCCGGACGCGCTATTGGGTCTCGAGGCGCCGGATGCGGTGTTCGTCGGCGGCGGCGCGTCAACGCCAGGGCTTATCGAGCATTGTTGGACGGCACTCAGACCCGGTGGCCGGCTAGTCGCCAATGTCGTGACCTTGGAAGGCGAGGCGGCTTTGCTCTCGCATCAGGCGCGGTTGGGCGGCGCTCTTTCGCGGATCGCGATCTCCCGCGCCGAACCGGTCGGACCTTTCCAGGGATGGCGCCCTCTCATGCCGGTCACCCAGTGGTGCGTGACCAAACCCTGGGAGAACCCATCGTGAAGGGCCGTCTGCACGGCGTCGGTGTCGGGCCGGGTGATCCGGAACTGATCACCTTGAAGGCGCTTCGAATTCTCAGGGAAGCCGACGTGATCGCCTACCCCGCTCTGGAGGAAGGCGACAGCCTGGCCCGCGCCATCGCCGCGCCGCATATCCCAGAGGGACGCGAGGAATTCGCGATCCGCATGCCCATGCTGGTAGACCGCTTTCCGGCGATGGAGGTTTATGACCAGGCCGCCGAGCGCATCTCCGCGGCGCTGAATGCTGGAAAATCGGTGGCGGTTCTGTGCGAGGGCGACCCGTTCTTTTATGGCTCCTTCATGTATCTCTTCGGGCGTCTCGCGGACCAGCATCCGGTTGAGGTGATCCCGGGTGTCTCCTCGCTGATGGCTTGCGCGGCGTCTTTGTCGGCGCCGCTGGCGGCGCGCAACGATGTGTTGACGGTGCTTCCGGCGCCGTTAGACGACGCGGTATTGGAGGCGCGTTTGCGGGCGACGGATTCCGCCGCGATCGTCAAGGTCGGACGACATTTCGATCGCGTCAGAGCCTTGTTGGAACGGCTGGATCTCGCCGAGGACGCGCACTACGTGGAGCGGGCGACGATGGAAAACCAGCGGGTGCTGCCGCTGCGCCAGGTTGATGAGACAAATGTTCCTTATTTTTCGATGATCCTCGCGCATCGGCGCGGGAGGGCTTGGACATGACGATTGTCGTCGTTGTCACCGCCTCTGGCGTGCCTACCGGGCGGCGGATCGCCGATGGGATCGAAGCCCCCTTGCATGGCCGGCCCGAAGGCACGGACCTCTCGATCGAGGATCTCGGCACGCATCTGCGTGACCAGTTCAAGGCCGGAACCCCGATCGTTTTCATCGGAGCCTTGGGCGCTCTGGTGCGGCTGCTTGCCTCGGTGATCACGGAGAAGGCCGAGGATCCGCCAGTGGTTGTGGTGGCCGAGGATGCGAGCGCGGTGATCCCGGTGCTCGGCGGCCATCACGGCGCCAATGATCTGGCCCGCCGGATCGGCGAAATCCTGGAAATCACCCCCGCCATCACCACGGCCAGCGACATTCGTTTTGGTGTCGCGCTGGATGATCCGCCCAGGGGTTGGCATCTCGCCAATCCCGGGGCCTACAAGTCCTTCATGGCGCGACTGCTGTCGGACGGTCGGGCTCGCGTGGAGGGTGCGTTGCCCTGGCTTGCCGATGCCAGACTCTCGATCGACGATGCGGCTCCCCTGAGCTTGCGGGCCAGCGACCGGGGCGCTGACAGCGGGGCGGACACATTAGTTTATCACCCGGAGACCTTGGTCCTTGGTGTTGGGTGCGAGCGGGATACCGATCCCGAGGAGTTGATGGCGCTCGTCCGCGACACGCTCGCCGATGCCGGGCTTGCCTCCCAAAGCGTGGCGGTGGTTGCTTCGGTCGATGTGAAGATGGACGAGGCGGCGGTTCACCATGTCGCCGCGGCGCTGGGGCGCCCGGCGCGGTTCTTCTCGCCGGAAGAGCTGGAGCGCGAAACGCCGCGGCTCGCCAACCCCTCGGATATCGTGTTTCGCGAGGTCGGTTGTCATGGTGTCGCCGAGGCGGCGGCACTGGCGGCGGTCGGGTCCGATGGCGCGCTGGTGGTGGAAAAACGGAAATCCAAACGCGCGACCTGTGCCATCGCCCGAGCGCCGGCGGTCATTGATGCCGACGCGGTGGGAATCCCGCGAGGCCGTCTGTTCGTCGTCGGAACCGGCCCTGGAACCCGGGCGTGGCGCGCGCCGGAAGTTGACCGGCTGGTCGCGATGTCCAGCGACCTGGTCGGCTATGGCCTTTATCTGGATCTGCTTGGCCCGCTCGCCGATGGCAAGACCCGACACGGCTACGCGTTGGGCGAGGAACGCGATCGGGTGATCGCCGCGCTTGATCTCGCGGCCAGTGGGCGCACGGTTTCGCTGGTCTGTTCCGGTGATCCGGGCATTTATGCCATGGCCAGCCTGGTGTTCGAATGCCTGGACGATATCGCGCGCGCCGACTGGCGGCGGGTCGAGGTGCTGGTATCTCCCGGAATTTCGGCCTTGCAAGCCTGCTCCGCCAGGGTTGGCGCCCCGCTTGGTCACGACTTCTGCACGATTTCGCTGTCCGATCTTCTCACCCCGTGGGGCGTGATCGAGAACCGGATCAAAGCCGCGGCCGAGGGTGATTTCGTGATCGCGTTCTACAACCCCGCCTCGATGCGCCGGCGTACCCAGCTGGTCCGGGCGTTGGAGATCTTGAGCGCACATCGCCCGACTGCCACGCCGGTCATTCTCGGCAAATCCCTTGGCCGGCCCGAGGAGGATGTGAGTGTCACACCGCTCAAGGATTTTGATCCCGATAGCGTCGACATGCTGTCCCTGGTGATGGTGGGCAATAGCCAGACCCGATGTTCCGGCGACCGGGTCTATACGCCGCGCGGGTATGGTGTCGCGGATTCCGAACAAGGAAAGGCGGCGTCATGACCGTCCATTTCATTGGCGCCGGGCCGGGCGATCCGGACCTGATCACCATCAAGGGCCGTGATTTGATCGCGCGTTGTCCGGTCTGCCTCTATGCCGGGTCCTTGGTGCCCGAGGCGGTGGTCGCTTTCGCGCCAGAGGGTGCTCTGGTGTTGGATACCGCGCCGATGACCTTGGACGATATCGTCTCGGAGATCGCCGCCGCTCACGCGCGCGGCGAGGACGTGGCGCGGGTGCATTCCGGCGACCCGTCGCTCTACGGCGCCATCGCCGAGCAGATCCGGCGGCTTCGCGCGCTTGGCATTCCCTTCGACATTACCCCGGGCGTGCCGGCCTTCGCGGCGGCGGCGGCGGCGCTGGAGCAGGAGCTAACCATTCCCGAGGTCGCCCAGACGGTGATCCTGACCCGCACCGCGATGAAGTCCTCGGCGATGCCGCCCGGTGAGGAGCTTGAAGAGCTGGGGCGGTCCGGGGCGACCCTGGCCATTCATCTTTCGATCCGAAACCTGCGCCATGTTCGCCGCGTGCTCGAGCCGATCCATGGCCCGGATTGTCCGGTCGCTGTGGTTTATCGGGTGACCTGGCCGGATGAGAAAATTATTCGCGGAACGCTCGCCGATATCGCCGAGAAGGTCCGGGCCGAGAAAATCACGCGAACCGCCCTTTTACTGGTGGGCCCGGCCCTCGCCGCCGAGACGTTCCGCGACAGTGCGCTCTATGACGCTGATCATGTTCATGTTCTGAGGACAACGCGGGGATAAGGTCGGTTTTGGTGATGATTCCCTTTTTCGGGTTTGTAGCTAACGATCACCCCCGCTCCATTTCTCTTTCCGTCGCCCCTGTGAAAACAGGGGCTCAACACCGTTTGCCACAAGCCCCGGCTTTCGCCGGCGCGACGGGATTGGGAGATAATCTCATTCACCCCTGACTCTAGAGACGACCCAGGCGGGCCTCGATCCAGGCGACGGCGTCGGCGGGAGCGTGGACGATATGCCCGCCCGGTGGTGGAGGTGCCTGGATCATCACCACCGGCAGCCCGCGTTCCCGCGCGGCTTGAATTTTCGGATAACTGGACGCGCCGCCGCTATTCTTGGCGACCAAGCAAGCGAAGTCATTCTCCGCCAGCAAGCGCCGCTCCGATTGGAGGGAGAAGGGGCCGCGTTCCAGAATGACACGATCCACTATCGCGGCGGCATCGCTGTCCGGTGCCTCGATACTGCGTGCGATGAACCGGAGACGATTGGCCTTGGCGAAAGCACCCAGGTCCGATCGACCGATGGTAAGCAAGACGCGCGCACCGTCGGGTAGAGAGGATGTTGCGAGCCATTCCGCCGCCTCGCCAGCGTTTTTGACGAGATGCCATACGTCACCGATGACCGGGGTCCAGAGCGCGCGAGTGAGGTGCAAGACCGACACGCCGGTTGCCTCGCCAGCTTGTTCCGCATGCCGGCTGATTTGCGCCGCGTGGGGGTGCGTCGCGTCGATCACGGCCGAGATATCCTGGTCGCGAAGATAGTCCGCCATTCCGTCGGCGCCGCCATACCCGCCCCGCCGAACGGTGCCCTCGGGAAGACGCGGCTTGGTGGTGACGCCGGCGAGAGAGCTGATAACCTCCAGTCCATCCATCTCGTGGAGACGCGTCGCCAGATCCACGGCCTCGTTGGTGCCGCCGAGGATAAGCACCCGCCTACCAGCCATCGGCCACTCCGACGATCTGGCCCGCGCGGTCGAAAACCACGACCTCGACCGCCACCGGCGCTCCCGAGAGAACCCCGAGCGCTGTTTCCCGCGCGCGGCTCGCGACGACATCACCGAGTGGAAGCCGTGCCTCGCCCGTGAGTGTCAGGGCCTCCATCGCCGTATT
Source organism: Alphaproteobacteria bacterium (assembly GCA_016780745.1). GTDB lineage: Bacteria > Pseudomonadota > Alphaproteobacteria > Thalassobaculales > Thalassobaculaceae > JADHLJ01. The sequence goes on from JADHLJ010000015.1 coordinate 17,049, forward strand.
CGCGCCGCGTATGGCATCGACTAGGGCCGCGCCCGCGCCAAGAGCCTGGCTTTCCCGCGCGAGCCATTCCATGTCCACCTGGCCGCGTCCGGAATGCAGGTCGAGCAGTCCCTGCGCGAGCTTGGTGAGTTTCGCGAACCCCCCGCCGATGGTCAGCCGGGGGACCGGATGGCCCCTCAGATATTTCAGCATCCCGCCGGCGAAGTCTCCCATGTCGAGCATCTGCTCCGCGCCTAGGCCGTGACGGCGTCGCACCGCCGCTTCCGAGGTGGAACCCGTCGCCGCTCCGACATGGCGCGTACCCGATGCTCGGGCGACATCGATGCCCCGATGGATCGAGGCGATCCACGCGGCGCAGGAATAGGGCACCACGATCCCAGTGGTACCGAGAATGGATAGGCCCCCCATTATGCCGAGCCGAGGATTCCAGGTCTTCTCGGCCAACGCCTCGCCGCCGGGGACGGAGATCTCGATCTCGACGTCGCCGCTTGTTCCATGCTCCGACGCCAATGTCTCGATCACCGCCGTCATCAGCGCGCGGGGAACCGGGTTAATCGCCGGCTCGCCAACCCCGATTGGCAGACCGGGCTTGGTGACGGTGCCGACCCCCGGTCCGGCCTTGAAAGCGACGCCGCTTCCGCCTGGACCAAGGCGCACCGTGGCCTCGATCATCGCGAGATGGGTAACGTCGGGATCGTCGCCGGCATCCTTGATGATCCCGGCCATCGCGGCACCCTCGCCGAGGCTCTCGCGGGCGAGCGCGAAAGCCGGTTTCTGGCCCCGGGGCAGAGTAATCGTGACCGGGTCGGGAAAGTCACCGGTCAACAGCGCCGTATAGGCGGCCTTTACAGCCGCCGTGGCGCAGGCGCCGGTGGTCCAACCGCGCTTCAAGGGAGTATCGGGTTTTCGCGCCATGTCGGATTTATACGGCTCAACGCCGCCGCGTGGCTAGGCATCCGTGCCAAGCGAGGATAATCTGCCGCCATGAACGAACCGCTTCTCCCAAAGGTCGACTTCCCGCCCGGCAGTGTTTGGCTTACCGGCGCGGGGCCAGGCGATGCCGGACTGCTGACCTTGCACGCGTTGCATGGGCTGAGGTCCGCCGATGTGATCGTCTATGACGCGCTGGTGAGTGATGATGTCCTGGCTTTGGCGCCGGGGGACACGCCGCGTGAATATGCCGGCAAACGGGGCGGCAAGCCCTCGCCGAAACAAGCCGATATATCGCTTCGACTGGTCCAGCTCGCGCGTCAGGGCAAACGGGTGCTTCGCCTGAAGGGCGGCGACCCTTTCGTTTTTGGCCGCGGCGGCGAGGAAGCGCTTACCCTGGTCCGCGAAGGCATACCGTTTCGCGTCATCCCAGGCGTGACCGCCGGGATTGGCGGTCTTGCCTATGCCGGGATTCCGCTTACCCACCGGGACACCAATCACGCGGTGACCATGATCACCGGCCATGACGCGACCGGAGACGTCACCGGGATCGACTGGAAGGCCGTGGCCAAGGGCGCGCCGGTTCTGGTGATCTATATGGCGATCAAGCATTTGGAGCGTATCGCGGTGGAACTCATGGCGGGGGGGCGGTCGCCGGACGAGCCGGTCGCGTTGGTCTCGAACGCGTCCACGCCGGATCAGCGAGTGCTGGAGACGGTCCTGTCGCGCTGTGCCGCCGATGTCGAGGCATCGGACCTAAAACCACCCGCCATCGTTGTGGTCGGCGAGGTCGTGAAGTTACGGTGCGGGCTCGATTGGTTGGGTGCGAGCGCGGGCCGAATTCTCGACCCCGACCCGCTTAGCCGAGTCCGGCGCGACGAGACGGGATGAGTCACGCACGATCGGCCAGCCCCGCCGTCGCGCCGGGCATTGTCGTGGCCGCCCCAGCCTCCGGTTCCGGTAAAACGACGATAACTCTCGGGCTTTTACGCGCCTTGCGAGATACTGGTTTGCGCGTCGGCTCGGCCAAGGTCGGGCCGGACTATATCGACCCCCGTTTCCACGCCGCCGCTAGCGGAAATCCGTGCGTCAATCTCGATGGATGGGCGATGCGTCCGGAATTACTGGACAGCCTGGCGAGCCAGGCATCAACCAATGTCGATCTGCTGATCGTCGAGGGTGTGATGGGCCTGTTCGATGGCGCGGCGCGGGACGGCGCGACCAGTAATGGCTCCACCGCCGTCTTGGCCGCGCGGTTCGGTTGGCCGATTCTGATGGTTGTCGACGCCCGCGCCCAGGCCCAATCGGTCGCGGCGTTGGTCCGGGGGTTTCGCGATCACCAACCCGACCTTACCTTGGCCGGCGTGATCCTTAACCGGGTAGGCGGCGCGCGGCACATCCGGCTCCTCGAAAGTGCATTGAAGGCAATCGACGTTCCGGTGCTTGGCGCGGTCGCGCGCGATTCGGGTTTGGAGGTCCCGTCCCGGCATCTCGGACTGGTCCAGGCCGGCGAACACCAGGATTTGGAAAGCTTCATGACCCATGCCGCGCGCATCGTGGGGGAGGCCGTGGATCTAGACGCTATCTCGCGGGCAGCAGGCTGTCCGGTCCAAGTTTCGAGGTCGGAAAACTTGGCCACGCCGCCATTGGGACAGCGGATCGCCGTTGCGGCCGACGCGGCCTTCGGCTTTGCCTATCCGCATGTCTTGGACGGATGGAAGGCCGCCGGCGCTGAAATCTTCCCGTTCTCGCCGCTCGCCGACGAGGCGCCCTCGACGGATGCCGACGCGGTGTTCTTACCCGGCGGTTATCCAGAACTGCACGCCGGAGTTCTCGCCGGCAATCAACATTTTCTAGAAGGTCTGCGTCAGGCCGGGTGTCTCGGGCGGACGATCCATGGCGAATGCGGCGGCTATATGGTTCTCGGCGAGGGCTTGACCGACGCCGACGGTCAGACGCATCGCATGGCCGGGCTCCTGGGCGTCGAGACCAGTTTCGCCAAACGTTCGCTATCGCTTGGATACAGGCTGGCGGAAAGTCTCGCGGAAACCCCCCTTGGCGCTGTTGGCGCGCGATGGCGGGGCCATGAATTTCACTACGCCACGGTTTCCCGCGAAGAGGGCGGCGATCCGTTGTTCAAGGCGGCGGATGCCGAAGGAAAGGATCTTGGCGCGGTCGGTCTTGTCCGGGGATCGGTGTTCGGATCCTTCATGCATCTCATTGATCGCGCTGAGTAAGTTCCAATTCACGTTGCTTCGAGCGCGTGAGCTTGCCGGCGATGATCCGATGCGCTTCGCGGACATAGAGTTCGATATCCGTGTCCGACAGCGCCGCCGGGTCGTCCAGTTGCACCCAACCCGCCCGCGCGAGATACGGCGCCGGAACGATCCCGGGCGCCTCGCGCAGCACCGCGTAGGATATCTCGGAGCATTTGAAGCTGATCTTCGAGTGATCGCCATCGCCCCAGCGCGAGCAGATTGCGAAGATCTTGCCGCCGACCTTCCACACCGAGGACGCGCCCCATTGAACCACATGCGTGGTCGCCGGCAGCGTGCCGCAAAATGCATCGAATTCGTCTCGAGTCATGCCTGTCCCCCGCTGGTCCCAACCTTACTTTGCCACGGACTTGCTCACTCGCAAGGCTTGCGGGTCCGGTTGTGGTCTTTGATTGACGGGGCGGACTGGCGGGGCGTATGCCGGATGATATCCGGTGGCGAACCACCGCGTCACGGGGCTGTCCGCGCCCGGAAGAGGAACCCGCATGTCACAGGCCGCCAACCGCGACCATAGTGTCGAGACGCCCTACGGTTGGGTCGTCGTCGCGGCCTCGCTCGCCTACCTCGTGGTCGCCTATGGCTCCTCTCATCTGGTGATTGTCAGTCTGAAACCGATGGTCGATCTCTATGACTGGCCCCGGTGGATTCCATCGCTTGCCTATTCCGCCCTGATGATCGGGGCCGGCGTGGGCGGCATTGTCATGGGGCTTTGGGCGGATAAGACGAGCATACGGTGGCCGGCCATGGTTGGCGCCGTCATGATCGGCGGCGGTGTGATCGTCGCCAGTTACGCGCCCGATCATTGGACCTTGATCGCGTCTTGCGGGTTGCTGGTGGGGTTGCTGGGCACCAGTACCGCCTTCTCTCCGATGTTGGCGAATATCACCCGCTGGTTTGACAGGCGCCGGGGATTGGCGATCGCGATCACCGCCAGTGGTCAGGCCCTTGCCGGCGCCGTATGGCCGCTGATCTTCGAGCCCAGGATCGCCGCCATAGGCTGGCAGGAGACATGGCGCGAATACGGCATCGTCGCGATCGCGATCATGCTGCCCATCACCTTCGCGTTTCGTCGCCCGGTACCGCGGCAGCCGGATGGCGGCGCCAGTATCGCCCGGGGGCGGGCGGAGCAGACGACGTCATCGGAACCCGCGGTTCCTTATAATCTCGTGCTTGGATTGCTATCGCTCGCGATCGTCGGATGCTGCGTGGCGATGGCGATGCCAATGGTGCATCTGATCGCCTATTGCTCGGACCTTGGGTTTTCCTCGGCTAGTGGCGCGCGCATGCTCTCCTTGCTGTTGTTCTGCAGCGCCGTCAGCCGGCTGATCTTCGGCATAATTTCGGACCGGATCGGTGGCCTCAAGACCATCCTGTTCGGCTCCGCTGCCCAGGCCGCGACCCTTGGCTTGTTTACCCTGGTTGGAACCGAGGCCTCGCTCTACGCGGTGTCGGGCCTGTTCGGCCTGGTTTTCGGCGGTATCGTGCCGGCCTATGCCTTGGCGGTGCGCGAGTTGTTCCCGGCGCGGGATACCGGTTGGCGCATGGGCGTGGTGTTCCTGTTCGGCACCGGCGGCATGGCGTTGGGAGGGTTTCTCGGCGGTTGGATCTTCGACCTCGCCGGCCACTACCACATCGCCTTCCTGGTCGGTGTGGCGTTCAACGTGGTGAACCTGATGGCGATTGTCACCTTGCTACGCTTCAAGGGCCCGCGCATGGGTGCCCTGGCGCCGGCCTAACGCGACTTAATCAGCTTTGGGCTTCGAGCCGCGCTTCAGCGGCACCCCGAATAGCTCAAGGTGATGGTCGACCAGCTTGAAGCCAAGTTCGTTGGCGATCTTGATCTTCAGCGCCTCGAGTTCCTCGTTATAGAATTCCAGTACCTGGCCGGTCGTAACGTCGATCAGGTGGTGGTGGTGATCTTCGTCCCCCAGAATTTCCTCATAACGGGCACGCCCATCCCCGAAATCACGCTTGGTGACGATATTGGTCTCCTCGAACAGTTTCATCGTCCGATAGACCGTGGCGATCGAGATTGAGGGGTCCAGATCCCGGACCCGCCCGTGCAACGCCTCGACATCTGGGTGATCGTCGGAATCGGACAGAACGCGCGCGATAACCCGACGAGGCTCGGTCATCTTGAGCCCTTTTTCCATGCAGAGTTTCGCAACCCTGGAATCCATTGCGCCATCCGGCATGGGCATCAACCAACCGCTGTTCACTTCTCCGGTTTATAAGCTGGGACGGCGGCGCTGGCAAAGCCAACGCCGAGACCTGACGATCGATCGTTTCCGCGCCTCTTGGCGCGGGTATCGGAGAAGGTGATTTCCCGCTTGCGCGCGGAGAGCAAAAACCTTAGACATCCCCTGCGTTTCACGGCGCCGCCGCAGTAGCTCAGCTGGTAGAGCATCGCATTCGTAATGCGAGGGTCGGGGGTTCAAGTCCCTCCTGCGGCACCAGCCTTTTTCCCAGAAAATCAGCCATTTTCAGCCATCTCGACGTTGCGTCGACATTGCCGAGAATCAGGCAAATTTCCGCAACCAATCGTGAACATCCGAGCGCGCGTGTCACAGATCGGTCACGCTGGTATCCCCTTTCGTTCTCATTGAAGAGGGCTCGGCATGGGTAGGGAACACTTCAAGGCGGCACTCAAATCCATGCCGGATGATCCGCGCGCGTTCTCCGCCGCGAAGTGGCGCTACATGG
>JADHLJ010000016.1 GCA_016780745.1 Alphaproteobacteria bacterium
GCCGCCCTTATCAGACGGGTTTTTCCCAACGCTCGGTTTCTTCTCGCTCTGCGTGATCCCCGTGACGTTTGCTTAAGTTGCTTCATGCAGTCGTTTGAATTGAACGATTGGATGGCGGCGTTTACCGACATCAAAACCACCGCCGCGCTGTTCAACGTGGTGTTTGATCTCTGGCGCCAGACGTCGGAAAGACTTTCCCTGGATTATCATACGGTCCGCTACGAGGATCTGATCAAGGATCTACGCGCCACGGCCTCGGCCGCGATTGGATATCTTGGGCTGGATTGGGTTGAGGATATGGCGTCCTTCCATGAACACGCCAAGCGACGTGGCCATCTCAATACGCCCAGCCACGCGCAGGTAACCCAGCCGGTCTACTCCCACGCGGTGCAACGTTGGAAGCGCTACGGCGCGGCGATGGATGAACCCGCGCGCATTCTAGAACCCAGCCGGATTGCGCTGGGATATGGAGCCTGACATGAACGACGCGTCGACAACCCAAGCTTCCTCGGACGAAGCCGTTGAAGTCGCGGCCAATCTGGAAGAGATCAATGCCAAGATCTCCGCGGCCGCCCGCCGGGCCGATAGACCGGCGTCGGATATAGCCCTGGTCGCGGTAAGCAAGGTTCAGCCTTTCGAGCGAGTCGAGGCCGCCTGTCTGGCGGGGCACCGGCTCTTTGGCGAGAACCGCGTCCAGGAGGCGATGGAACGTTGGCCGAGCCTGCGGGCCCGTTTTCCCGATCTGAAGCTGCATTTGATCGGTCCACTCCAGACCAACAAGGTCGCCGACGCGGTGGGGTTCTTTGATGTGATCGAGAGTCTGGATCGTCCGAAGCTGGCGGCGGCATTGAAGCGGGAAATGGACAAACAAGGCGTTCACCGGCCTTGTTACATTCAGGTCAACACCGGGGAAGAGCCTCAAAAAGCCGGCGTCATGCCCCTGGATGCCGACTCCTTCATCGCGCGTTGCCGGGACGAGCACGGCTTGGATATCGCCGGGCTCATGTGTATCCCGCCACAAGGCGAGGAGCCGGCGCTGCATTTCGCGCTACTTCGTGAGATCGCGCTGCGCAATGGCGTGGTGTCGCTTAGCATGGGGATGAGCGGAGATTTCGAAACCGCGATCGAACTCGGCGCGACACATGTTCGCGTGGGTACAGCGGTCTTCGGCGCTCGCGGGACGAGATAACTACTCCGCCTCGGCACTGGTCGCCGACCGTATGGTTATGGTCGCGTCGGCTTCGAGCTGTTCGAGAAGCGCGCGCAGGTCATCTATTCGCAGAGCGACACAGCCTTGGGTCGGTGCATAGTCCGGTCTCGCGACATGCATGAAGATGGCGCTGCCGAGACCCGGAACCGGGGGGTCGTCATTGTATCCGAGCTCGACGATGATGTCGTAGAGGGCATCTTGCCGCCATAGCGTCTCGTGGCTTCCCTCATGGGGCAGTGAGATCAGCTGGTTGTAAAACTTCGAGTCATCCGGGTCGTCGCACCATCCCATCGAGGGCTCGATCATGACCAGGGGTTGGGCGGTTGTCGGCGCGACCGTGCGATCCGGTCGATAGAACACCCGCCGGAGGCTCCAGTTGCCGAGAGGCGTGCATTGATCACCTTCGCGCTTGGCGTTCGTGGCACCGCCGGCGCCAATCGCGCATCGGTAATCCAGGTTCCCAAGGAAGAGCCGCGCGCGTGAGGGGTCGTCCGATGCTTCTACGTAGAGTGTCATGCGGAATGTTTTTCCGGTCTTTATCTAGCCTTTCGGCATGGTTTCGTATTTTCCGAGCGCTCGCAACATCCATCCATGGACATCGTCGGAACCGGTGGGAACCTGAAGGGTCTCTTGGGATGGGATCCCCGATCGTTCGGCCTGAGCCGCGCGGGATCGCGCGATCAGTCGATCCAGGGCATTTCCCGGGGCGGATTGAAGAGCGTTGCTCTGATTTCCAGTTGATCGAACATCCGATGCCTGGGTTTTTGGCGCGGAAATAGGTAACGGTTGAACGGGCGCGCCAAACAACCCGGCTCTGGCGGCGGCATCGGAGGGAATAAATCCACTTGATACCGCGGGCGGTGTTTTCGCGTATTGTTGGATGAGTGTCTCTCGCGCCGGCGCTTCGATCGCGGTTGCCGGCACCGAAGCGAGTTGTGGCGTGGGAGGTACCGGGGTCGGGTTGATGGGGCTTTTCCCGCCAACATCTTGGGGCTCACCTTGGGGTCCACCTGGGGATCCACCTGGGGATCCACCCGGGAATCCACTAAGGGCGGCGATGGTGGTTTCTCCGATATCAGAGCCGGTCTCCGCCTCGAAGATGTTGTTGCCGACAGCCGCTAGAAGGCCAACTGGCCCACCATAGACCGCGCCGCCAATGGCGCGCGGCGCGGCGGCGATTTCGTCACCGGTCACGGCGCGGTAGATCGAGGAAATCACCGGGATGTGCTGCAGCGGGTTGATGATGTCCAAAACATCCTTGAAGTCGAAACCATCGGAGCCCCATCCGTCCGATTTCGCCCCCCGACTTTCCAGGACGGCGATTTGATCGGGATCGACATCGGCCTCGCCGCTGGGCGACGAATCGAAACGAAATGGCGATGGGACCTGTGTTGGATTTGATATCAGGCTGGTCATGAAACGCTCCTCCGCGATTGGTAAAGCAATTTACGTACCAACTGGAGGATTCGAGCTGTGGAATTTTGGTTTTCGACGTGGCCCCGGCTGAATCGCCGGGAGTTTCGTGTCTAAAATAGATGTCCGGTCTTGTCCGCCTTGGTTCGAAGATAGCGTTCATTGTGCCGATTTGACGGAAAAACATGAGCGACGCGATCGACCACGTTTACGCCGGCGGCGGCCAATTGCGAGACTTTGTCGGGATTGTTGGTCAGAAGGCGGACCGACCGAATACCTAGCTGCCGAAGGATCTCGGCGGCCGGCTCATATACCCGTTCATCGGCGTCAAAGCCGAGTTGTTCGTTGGCGTCGACCGTGTCGACACCTAAATCCTGCAAGGCATAGGCGCGCAGCTTGTTGATCAGTCCGATGTCACGCCCCTCTTGGGCGAGATATACCAGAACGCCGCCGCCTTCCGATTCGATCGCCCGAATCGCGCCCCTGAGTTGATCGCCGCAATCGCAGCGAAGACTGCCCAGGAGGTCGCCGGTGAGGCAGGCCGAATGAAGCCTGATGAGAACCGGCTCATTCGTGTCCGGCTCTCCGATCACGATCGCGACGTGTTCCTCTCCCCCATCCAGAGGTCGGAAGGCCACGAGTCGCGCGTTCTCGGCGTCGCTCAATGGGACGCGCGCCGCGGCGGCCTGAACCAATCGCCGTGCCCGCAAGGCCGGAAAGGCTCGAATGTCCCGGGTTTCGACCAGCAGCAACCCGACATCGCGACTCCAGGTCGACAGCCGTTCCACGTCCAATGAGGAGGCGCGGGCGAAAAGCACCGCCGGCAACAGGCGCGCGAACTTGACCAGCTGAACGGCCATTTGGACCAAGCCGTCCTCGGGTTCGGGAATGACGGATAGCTCTGACAACGCGCTTCCGCTGTTTTCGTCCCCGTCATTTTCTGGACCGAAGGTCGGATCAGCGATACGCCGTACCAACTCCGCGTCCGTATTCATTGGAAGAATGAGACTTTGAACCGACGCGGGCGCGGGCGACGGCTTTATGGCGGCGACGCGGTTCCTGGTAAGCGCCACGGTCGGCTGCGAGCCGGTTAATCGCATTAGCATTCGCAGGCTATCATGCGTGGCCATCTCGGCGGCCTGGATCGCGATCGCCGAGTGCTGGTTCGTGTCTCGGACGATGACCATGGCGCCGCGCCGTAGATCGGAGATCGCGCGATCTATCGAAATCTGAGCCGGGGACGGTGCCGCCGCCATGGGCGTGGCGGGGCGTGATATTGGGTCGAGCTTGGACATGTCCGTTATGAACATCATGCCGCCGCGAGGGTCAAGGCCTCTTGCAAGGATCGAGGGGGTAAGACAGTCTCCCCACACGTTTGGTCGATTGATTGTGAGCATGTGATGACGCGCGCCGGCCCGGTTTTTGGAGATTATGATCAAGCCGCTCTCGACCGCGAGTATAACAATCGCGAGAAGGTCCCTGACTCGGCCGAGATCGCCGAGCGTTGGATGCGACGTGGCGCGGAGGCGCGGTCCGCGATGTCCTGCCGCCTTGATATCGCTTATGGCCCCCATGAACGCCAAAAGATCGATCTGTTTCCATGCGCGCAACCCGGCGGGCCGGCGCTCGCCTTCGTGCATGGGGGTTATTGGCATAGCCGCGACAAGACGCTCGCCCATTTCGCCGCCCCGTTCTTCGTGGCGTCCGGGATTAACTTTATCAGCATCGGTTACAGGCTATGCCCCGAAGTAGGTATCGGCGACATCGTCGAGGATGTTGGGGCCGCGCTTGGGTGGGTTCATGAAAACGCCGAGGATTTGGGTGTTGACGCGCGACGTCTGTTCATCGCGGGCCATTCCGCCGGCGGCCACTTAGCGGCGATCATGTGCGGTCCGAATGGTACGCCACCGGGCCTTATCAAGGGTGGTTGTTCGATCAGTGGATTGCACGATCTGGAGCCGGTTCGGTTAACCTATCTGAACGAAACGCTCGGCTTGGACCAAGACACGGCGCGAGAACTGAGCCCGGTTGAACGGGCGCGGGACCTCAAGCCGGGCGCGCAACTGAACCTTCCGCCGCTGCTATTGACCGTTGGCGGTGAAGAGGGGCCGGAATATCTGAGACAACGGGATGATCTCGAAGCGGCGTTGCGCGCCGTGCGTCAACCGGTGCGCGTCGTGGAAAGTCCGGGAACCAATCACTTCACCGCATGCGAGGCGATTTGTGATCCTTCTCATCCCCTCTCGGACGCCATGCTTCGGTTGATACTGGCGCCGGGATTCTGACGATGGCTGGTCCGACCCTTTTCATTGAAGGGAGCAAGAATGGCGCGCGCGATTTGGAATGACGTGGTGATCGCGGAATCCGACGAGGTGATCGAGATAGAGAACAGTCTCTATTTTCCACGCGAGAATGTCCGCATGGATTTGTTGCGCGCGTCCGCGACCAGAACCAGATGCCCGTGGAAGGGGCAAGCGACGTATTATTCCCTAATTGACGATGAGACGGTGCTTGATGATGTCGCCTGGAGCTATGAGAATCCCCGATCTCGCGCGCGCGTGATCAAGGAGTGCATGGCTTTTTGGAAGCAAATCACTATATCGAGATGAAACAATTCGGTCTCGGCCAAGCGCGGTCGGTGTAAAAAGGTGCCGAAACGAGGATAGGCGGAGATCAAATGACCATGACCAGCGGCAAAAAAGTGCTTCTTGTCGACGACGACGATGAGCTGCGTACCGCGCTCGGTGAACAATTGGAGCTGCACGAGGAATTCGTCACCGACATGGCCGCGACCGGGGCGCAAGGCCTCGAGATCGCCAAGTCAGGTCATTATGACATTTTGCTGCTGGATGTCGGATTGCCGGACATGGACGGGCGGGACGCCTGTCGCCTGATGCGCCGCAACGGCGTCAAATCTCCGATAATCATGTTGACCGCGCAGGACAGCGACGCTGACACGATCCTGGGTCTGGATGCCGGTGCCAATGACTATATCACCAAGCCCTTTAAGATCGCGATCCTGCTCGCGAGAATGCGCGCGCATCTGCGCCAGCACGAGCAAAGCGACGACGCGGTTTTTACCATCGGGCCCTATAGTTTCCGACCGAGCGCCAAACTTCTGATTGATGAAAGCCGGAATCGCAAGGTGCGGCTTACCGAGAAGGAAACCGCGATCTTGAAGTACCTTTATCGAACAGGCGATCGGATGGTGAAACGTGAAACCCTGTTAGGTGAGGTTTGGGGATACAACGCCGGGGTGACGACCCATACGCTGGAAACCCACGTCTATCGATTGCGGCAAAAGATCGAACGGGATCCGTCGAAAGCGGCCATTTTGGTTACCGATCCCGGAGGCTATCGCCTGGTTCCTTGACGCCGTTGTGAGGGGTGAGGTGAATCCCTCCACGGTGTTCCGAAAAAAATGCTGGTATTTCAGTGATTTTATTGCAATTTGTTACCATTGCGCTCGACGCTGAGTTTACAGTGTTTCAGAGCGTTGTCTCGGGGCCGCGCTAGTGGGAGCAGGGATTGTCAAACGACCCCTCTTTCTTCGTTAGATTCTGGGGTGTACGCGGAAGCATAGCGTGCCCGGGAATTGAATATTCACGGTATGGCGGCAACACTTCGTGTCTTGAGATTCGGTGCGGCTCGCGTCTACTGATATTTGATGCGGGTAGCGGCCTCAGGCTTCTGGGCCAGCACATCGATCAATCCGGACCAATCGACGCGGATCTGTTTTTCACCCATTCACATTTGGATCACGTGGGCGGGCTTCCGTTCTTTACCTCGGCGTTTCGACCGGGAAACAAGTTTAGGTTTTGGGCTGGTCATCTGCAGGACAATGACATGGCGATGCGCGACGTCATAGGACGTTTGATGTCATCGCCGTTGTTCCCGGTGCCGATCGAGGTGTTTCAGGCCGAGCTGGAATTTCGGGATTTCAAGCCCGGCGGAAATATCGAAATCGACCCAGCCATACAAATCCGTACCGCGCCGCTGAATCATCCTCAGGGAGCTGTTGGATATCGCGTCGAGTATGAGGGCAAGTCGATCTGCTATGTCTCGGATACCGAGCATTATGAGGATCGGTTGGACGAGAACATTCTGAGTCTCATTCAAGACGCCGATATCATGATTTATGATTCGACCTATACGGATGAAGAGTATCCGCGGCATGTTGGCTGGGGCCACTCTACTTGGCGCGAGGGAATGAAGTTGTCCGACGCCGCTGGCGTGAAGCAATTGGTCCTGTTCCACCATGATCCGGGCCATGACGACGCCGCGATGGACGCAATTGGTCGCGACGCACTGGCGGTACGACCGGGAACGATCGTCGCTAGCGAAGGCATGACGATTGTCCCGTAACGCCGTCTTTCGCTAGATCTGGCATAGTCGTGAAAAAGCATCTAAAAAGAGTGGTTTATGGGCTAAGTACTATTCTTGGAATTCGCCGGTATGGCTTTTTCATACCCTACCGGTATGCCCGTTCTACCGTCTCGAGCGTTGGTCACTACGCATGGATACATGATGAGTTTGTTCGCCGATGTGAGAGCGAATTCATCGACATCCTCCAAGACATTAAATCCTTCGAGGGAGAGCTCGCCTCGCTGACCGGCCCACCTCCCGTGCCCAGATGGAATCAAGATTGGTTTCCTGGTCTTGATGCCGCCGTCGCTTATGCGCTGGTGCGGACGCGGCGTCCAGGCAAGATCCTGGAAATTGGTTCGGGCCATTCGACGCGCTTTCTGATGCGGGCGGTTCGGGACGAGGGCCTGGGAACCAGAATGACATGCGTTGATCCGGCGCCTCGCGCGGATATTGGTGGATTGGGCGTCGATCTGTTGCGGAATCCGGTTCAGACCGTTCCGGTGGAATCACTGCCCCAGCTGGAATCGGGCGATTTTCTGTTTGTGGATTCGAGTCATATCGCCATGTCCGGTGGTGATGTCGATTGGATTTTGAACGTCCTTATCCAGGGGCTACCGGTGGGCGTTTATGTTCATTTTCATGACATTTTTCTGCCGGACACCTATCCTGAAAGTTGGGCCTGGCGGAACTATAACGAGCAAATCGTCGTCGCCGCGCTACTGGCGGGTAAGCGGTTCAAGCCGATTTTCTCCAGCCATTTCGTAAGAACCCATCGCCCGGATTTGGTCGAATCGAACGGGCTCGGTTGGATCTCTCTTGTTGCCGGCGCGATCGAATCGAGCTTGTGGCTCGAAACCGTTTGAAGGCCGATAAAGTCATGCAAGCTGGGGGCTGTAGTGGCAATTCCCATGAGTGCTTGTAACCCCTCGTAAAAAAGGGGATTGCGCAATTGTCCAAAGGAAATGGGGAATCTGGCTGGGGCGGCAGGGATCGAACCTGCGATCGCGGGATCAAAACCCGCTGCCTTACCACTTGGCTACGCCCCAGAATCGCGCGGACAATATCCGAAGAGTTTTGCTCGGGCAATATGTCGTTGCGAATTGATGTTCTTAACAGTGCCGGGCTGGATCGTTTATCATGCGTGATAGGGGGATTTAATGGCTCGAACCGATCCAAAAAAAGATATGCCGTGGAGCGTAAAAGGCGTCTCCAAGGAAGCGCGGGAGGTCGTGAAGAAGGCCGCCGCCGAACAAGGCGTCACGATGGGCGAATGGCTTTCACAAGCGATAAGGGCCGATCTGGACGCGAGTGGTGGCTCCAATTCAGACGGCGCGCCGGTTGGCCCGTCGGCCCTCGCGGAGCCAGAGGCCACTAATCCGCGCCAGATCATGGAAGCGGCGGCGCCGCGCGATGTCGAGGAACGCTTACGTCGTGGGATCGTCGAAAAGATCGTGGAAAGCGAGAACCGCATCTTAAACGTGGTGGAGCCGTTGCAAGAAATCATTCAGCAGATGGCTCTGCGCATTGAACTTCTAGAAAACCGAAACCCGCCCTCTCCCGAGAACGAGCGTCCTAGGCCCGTGAGTGGTCCGCCCGGCTATCGTAAGACCGGTTGGGATGAGTGAGTTTCCCGCATTTGTTCGGTAGTATTTTTTGTTTCGTAAGCTAGTCAATTGGAATTACTATTCTTTTTTGGACGTTGAAAAATCAACGAAAATCTCCTATAACTTGCGGGTCGGACCTTGTCCTACTGATAATATTGGTGCCGACTACACCCGTGTAATGGCGGAATTGACACGGATATGGCGTTGAAATCTCCTTGGAGCGTGAAGGGCGTGTCGCAAGAAGATCGCGATCAAGCCAAGTCCGCCGCGCGCCGGGCGGGGCTCCCGGTTGGTGTATGGCTCAGTCGCCAAATACGCGCATCGGGATCGAACAACGAAGAGACGACCGCCGCCTCGGATGCCGACCCGGGGGAGAATGCCGCGCCCGAGCAGCCGATTTCCAAGGAGCCCCAACGAGGCGCCCCGATCCGCGGCGGATCGGATAGCCGCTTTACCTTCGGACCTGGTCAATGGAGTACGGCGACGGACGCGGTCGAGGGGGGGCGCGTGTCTCAAGCTCCTCCCCAGCCTTGGCCGGCCGCGCGACCGCCGATCATGCCCGTCCCAACGCAATCCGCGCCGCCGCAGCATGTCCAAGCGCCCCCCAGCGCGGGACAAATGATGCCGGCCTTCAATCAGGGGATCCCGATGGCTTCTCACTGGGCTATGCCCCCGATGGCGCATCCAATGTACATGCCACAAGCCGCGCCACAGCAAACATTGCCGCAAGGCCCTTCAAAGGAAGATGCCGAGACCATCCAGGCGCTGGAAAGAAAAGTCGAATCACTGCAAAAGCGATTGGCTGCGTCCGAAGCCCGCGCGACCAAGGAGGTTGAGGCGATCGAGGCGCGCTTGGCACAATTCGATGGACTGGCTCGCGAAGTCGAAGTCCTGCGGATGGCGTCGAACGAGGAAAGCGAACCAAACTATTCCACGGCCCCGGTGGAACGCGCCGTCATGCGTCTTTCGGAAAGACTTCAAAGAATAGAGGAAGCCATCTTGCCTCCCGAGTCTGGTGGCGGATTCTTTTCCCGCCTGTTCCGAAGCCGATAGTTCCCAAGGGTAGCGCCAGTTCACTTCATAGCGTGAAACGTTGAAAAACCGCCGGAAAATTATTACACTACCCGTACTACTCCTGATTACCATGAGGTTTCCCAGTGGCTCGTGCCGGTTCCGCTTGGAGTGTTAAGGGTATTGACGAGGAAACCCGCGCGGTCGCGCGCTCCCGCGCGGGTACCGCCGATCTGACGATTGGCGCCTGGGTTGACCAAGCCATTTTGGCTTATTCCATTTCATCCGGTCCGGTCCCTTCCATACGGACGTCAACGGGCGAGACTGCTCGGCCCATCGGCAATCCGGCCAATCTTGACAAGGATGCCGGGCCGACACTGACAGACCAGGATATTCTGGATCTCATTGATCGGGAATTGGAAGCATCCCGCTCGCGCCTCGACGGGGCGCTTCGTCCGGTCGGATACGCGCTCAAGGATCTCGCGCTACGGTTAGTGGCCGCGGAGGCGCTCGACCGTGGCGACGCTCCGCGCCTTGGCGGTCGGGACGCTCGACCGCGTCCAGAGCCGTCGACCGCGCCGTCGCTCCAATCGCCCGGGCCCGGCGCTCCTCCGGCACCTCCGCTAGGCTCTCTCGCCCCGGCTATAGCAGACGGTGAAATCCCAACGCCAAGTAATGCTGTGCGCCTGGCCGCCGACGACGCGCCGGAAATGTCACCCGCGGCCGCGCGTCCCATGCCCAGCGCCCCGACGCATAGCCTACACGACACGATCATCGGGATTGAGACGCCATCGATTGGGTTGCGCGAAGACCCACTGGACCCCCGGCCCAAGGCAGACGACCTAAGCAGCCCGGACGGCGAACTTGGATCCCCCGCGCCGCGCAGGTTGGATCCCGTACCGCCAACCGGTTCACTTTCCGTGATTGACCCATCGGACATGCCAGAGCCGAGGAGCCTGGGCGAATCGGCCGCTTATCTGGAAGAGCCGGAACCAAGCGAGGCATTTCAACCCGCGGCCCAGTTACCGCCCCAACCCCTGGACACGACGCGCCTCCCAGCACCCGATCTCGGCATTCGGTTCACCGGTGTCCAAGGTGGATTCGAATCCGACCCAGATCTCGCGGTTACCGAAACTCGGCGGAACAATCGGCGTCGCATGATGCGCTTGGCGGCGGGGATAATCCCGTTTCTCATCATGGGCTCTGTCGCCGCGGGATACATTTTCGCGGAAACATTGGGGTTGATGCCGTTACGAAGCCAATTCACGGACAAAGTGTGGAAGCACGCCGATCAGGCACGGCTGACATTTTCGGACGCCTATTCCGAAGGTCAAAAAATGCTCGATGGCTTGATTGCCAAAGCGAATGAAGCCGAGGATGAAGGACCGGCGCAAATCGTTGTTGACGCAACATCCGGAGAACCGACTCTTCGGACGGATCAGACCCTGCTATCCGTGGCAAAGGTGGAACCGACCAACCCGACCGCTGACCAGCCCATAGGTGTTGGAACGCCGAACCTCGGGAAATCCGAGGATCCACCGATCGTCAATCTCGCCCCCTCGCTGCCTCGGGAGGAAACCGCTCCCTTGGCCAAGGCGAGCAAAAAGCCGGCTCCAATTTTGGGAACAGCGGAAGCAACCCGTGTGGATGCGCGCCCGTTGGCACAGCGCCCGCCCCCACCTCCGATCATTCCAGGCGTAATGACTTCGGAGACCGTGAAAAAACCCAAGGCGCCGACCCGTCTCGCCGCGTTACCGAAGCCGCCGCGCCTCAAGGATGCCGATATTCCGCCAAGCGGCACCAATAAAAGCATCTCCATCGATGCCCTCGCCAGCGCGGCGCGTGCCGGCGACCCGAGATCCCAAACTGAGCTGGCGCGCCGCTACATTCAGGGGGACGGCGTGGACCAAGATTTCGCCGAGGGATCGGAATGGTTCCGAGAAGCGGCAATCCAAGGTGTTGCCAGCGCTCAATATAATCTCGCCGTCCTTTACGAGCGCGGGCTAGGGGTCACCAAGGACGATGTCCGTGCCTTGCTTTGGTATCATAGCGCGGCGGAACAGTCGCATCCGTTGGCCCAGTACAATTTGGGGATATTCTATCTTCAGGGACGTGGCATACCCTTAAGCTATGGTGAAGCCGTCCGATGGTTCCGCGCGGCGTCGCGCCAGGGTGTATCGAAAGCGACCTATAACCTGGCCGTTCTCACCGAGGATGGTCTCGGCGTTACGCCGGACAAGAACAAGGCCCTTGTGCTCTATCAAAAAGCGGCTGATGCGGGGCATCATGAAGCGGCGAGCCGTCTGACCCTGCTTAAGAATCCGACTGGGGAAAAAACCAAGCCCGCGACTTTCGCGGAGACCGCCAATACCCAGACAGACGAGCTTTCAACCGGAACCACCGTGGCGGACATACAGGCGGTCTTGCGAGAGGCGGGAATTTATTCAGGACGAATCGACGGTATCGCCGGCCCTAAAACCAGAACAGCCATCCGGGAATACCAAAAGATCCAGGATCTCCCCATCACCGGAATACCCTCCGAGACGCTGTTGGACTATATGAAAGCGACTAGCGGTTCAAAGCCGGTATCTAGTTAAGCCAAGCTTGCTATCGCGGCGAATGCCCTCGGCGGGATCCGTCGTCATTCACAAGGTTCTCGCGCCATTATTGCCGCAGCTTGGTGGTGGTCGCCCACCAACCTCGTTCCCTGGCACCTTCAACGACGCTCGAAATCTTCCCATTATCAACGGCGGAAAACACACCGAAACAGGTTGCACCGCTTCCCGACATTCCGGCGCTTTTAACCTCTGGAAACCCGCTCAGAAACGTCAATACATCGCTCACCGCCGGGGCCAGGGTTGCCGCTGTCGCGATCAGATCGTTGTGTGGCTCGGCACCTATATGCCCCAAGAGCGATGCTTCGTTGGAAAGATTGGCGGGCAACTCGATTGGTCCCGAAAACGGCCCGCGAAATGCCTGGAACACGCGTCCAGCCGAAACCGGCACGCCTGGATTGACCAATACCAACGGACACGGCGGGACGAGGCCGATTGGTGAGAGAACTTCCCCAATTCCCCTCATTCGGGCGGGTTGGGCGGAAAAACACACGGGAACATCGGCGCCAATCGACATCGCAAGGGTAGTCAGGGCCCTGTCGCTCAGCGGTTTCTGGACGAGCTCTTGCAGTATTCGCAAGACCGCGCCCACGTCGCAGGAACCGCCGCCGAGGCCCGCGGCGACCGGTATGTTTTTCTCTATCTCGATCGCCAAGCCGCCTGGTGTTTCGGTGAGAGAGCGATATCGATCTAGTGCTTTCGAGACGATGTTATCGCCGTCGATACCGGATGCGAAAGGGCCGAAAACTTCGATATAGTCGCGTTGCTGATGCGTGGTTACCCGCACACGGTCGCCAAAATCGGTAAAGACCGTCAGGCTGTCCAGGAGATGCAATCCATCCGCGCGTTTGCCGACCACGCGCAGCGTTAGATTAAGTTTGGCGTGGGCGATCGCCTCATGCGTCCGGATCACGCGCGATCTCGGCTTTCCGTTTGCTTTCTTCCTTGATAATCACGGGCGGCGGCAATCCGTCCTTGAGTTTGGATTGGATGGCCGACACCAGATCTGGTTCCGGTTTCATCGACAACGCCCGACGCCATTGAAAGCTTGCTTCGACCTGCCTGCCAACGCGCCAATACGCGTCGCCCAGATGATCGTTGATGGTCGGATCATTGGGCCGCAACTGAACCGCCTTCTCAAGCTTTGGCACCGCTTCCGCGAACCTTCCGGTGCGGTACAAGACCCAACCTAGACTGTCGATGATGTACCCATCCTTCGGGCGAAGCTCGACCGCCTTGGCGATCATGCGTTCGGCTTTCGCCAGATTAATTCCCTGCTCGGTCCAGGAATATCCAAGATAATTCATGACATAGGGTTGATCTGGAGAGAGCTCCAGCGCCTTTAGGAAATCGCTCTCGGCGCGATCCCACAGTTTGGCGCGCTCAAGCGCGATGCCCCTGGTGTAATACAAGCTCCAGTCCCGGGGGTTTATCGTGCTGATTCGTTCGAATGCCCGATCGTAGGCATCCACCGCATGACCCCATTGTTTCTTGGTCCGCCACAAATCTCCAATTCGGATCCAGGGCGTGGGATCGGAAACTCGACGATCCGCCAGTTCCCGCAGGACTTCGATGGATTGGTCCGTGCGTTCCAAATCCTGGAGACTTGACGCCGCGCGAAGCCGCGACATGGTGTGATAAGCCGACAATGTGGGAATCCGTCGGTATATCCGTAATGCCTCTTCGTGAAAGCCGCGATCGTCGAGAATTTCGCCGACAAGCAACTGGGCCAGGGGAAATGACGGCCGCATGTGAAGCGCGAGTTGCGCCATGATCATCGCGGTATTATTACCGCGCTCACGTTGTAGCGCGCTGGCGATATCAAAAAGCGCCTCGGCCATCCCATCCGTTGCCGAACCGACAAGACCAGGAACCGGGCTCCCCGACGCCGCCGCTTCCAGGAGCGCGGATACCCCAATGGGATCGTGGCTACGTTCACTGCGCTTGCTCAAGACCCGTTGGGCATCGTCGGGGCGTTGGCTCGCCGCGAAATGTATGGCGGTGGCGAGGCTAAGACGCAAAGGAGGCCGTCCAGCCTTATCCAGTGCTTCCTCGAAGAGCGCGCTTGCTCCGTCAATCTCGCCTTCAAGCCGCTTGGCGTGCGCCGAATGCAAAAGCGCCAACACTTCAAATCCAGAAATCGCCCTGACCTTGTCAAAGGATGCGTGAGCCGCGTCATACTCGCCCCGGCCAACAGCCACCCAACCAGAAACCAGCGGGGCGAGGATTTGGTTAAGGCGAGTCTTTTTTAACCGCAGCAAGCGGTCTTCCGCCGCCGCCCAATCCCCTGCTTTCGCGGCGTCTAGCGCCAAGGTGAGTAGCATGAAGGGGCCGACGGAATTCGCCGCTCGCTCGGCTCTCTCGGCCAAGGTGACCGCGGCTGGAATGGCGCCGAATTCCAACTCCGCCAGAAAAGCCCGGCGGATAAGGGTTGGATTCTCCGGGTCGTTGTTCAACGCGGTTTCAAAATGGGACGCCGCTTGGCCGAGGTCACGAGCCCGATAGGCTTGGCGCGCCATCAAATAGCTGCCGGTCGTTGTGCTTGGCGTGACCGCAACGTTGCTCGTGACGGCGGTGGGTGCCTGAGTAGCCGTGGTTTGGCACCCCGTTAGGGCCAGGAATGTCACCACCGCGGCCTTGGCCAACGGCCCGCCCACCGTCGCGCGCGCTCTTGCTCCGATGCTCTTTGCCGGGGGAACGCTCACCAAGTGGTTGTCTCCCTTACATATTTGGATAATTGGGTCCGCCGCCGCCCTCGGGAACAACCCAGTTGATATTCTGGGTCGGGTCCTTGATATCGCAGGTCTTGCAGTGCACGCAGTTCTGAGCGTTGATCTGAAGGGCCGGATTCTCTCCATCATCATCGTAGATGATTTCATAGACGCCGGCGGGGCAGAACCGTTGCTCCGGAGCGTCATAATATTCCAGGTTATGCGCTACCGGAACCGTCTGGTCCTTCAAAGTCAGGTGAGCGGGCTGGTTTTCCTCATGGTTGGTGTTCGACATATAGACCGAGGACGGTTTGTCGAAACTAATTTTGCCGTCCGGTTTCGGGTAGTCAATTTTGTCGCAATGCGCCGCGGGCCTTAGGGATTCATTGTCCGCGTGGTGACGAAGCGTCCAGGGCGCCTTGCCCTTGAAGAGATAAGTGTCGATCGCGGCATGAACCAGACCAAAAGTGTTTCCGGCCCGGAAGCCTGGCCGAATGTTACGGACCTGATAGAGCTCGTCCCAGATCCACGACTTTTTGATGCGCTCGCCATAGTCGGAAATCTCGCGTCCGCCGCCGCCTTCCTCGCCGGCGGTCAGTGCCTCGGCAATCGCCTCGGCGGCGGTCATTCCCGACTTCATTGCCGTGTGCGAGCCCTTGATCTTGGGAACGTTCAGGAAACCCGCCGCGCACCCGACAATCAGGCCGCCGGGAAAGGTTAGCTTGGGAATGGACTGAAACCCGCCCTCGTTAATCGCGCGCGCGCCATAGGCGATACGCCGGCCACCCTCGAAGAATTTCCGGATCTTCGGATGGGTCTTGAAGCGCTGGAATTCGTCGAAGGGACTTAGATGCGGATTCTGATAGTCCAGTCCGACGACGTAGCCGACCGAAATCTGATTGTTCTCGAGATGATAGAGAAACGAGCCGCCATAGGTGCTTGAATCGACAGGCCAGCCAATGGTGTGCAGCACCAAGCCTTCCTGATGCACACTTGGGTCGACTTCCCAAAGCTCCTTGATGCCGATCCCGAAGGTTTGAGGATCAATGCCGTCCCGGAGGTCATATTTCTCGAACAGGGTTTTGGTAAGCGACCCGCGACATCCCTCGGAAAACACGGTTTGCTTGGCGTGCAATTCGATGCCCGGTGTGTGGTTGGCGGTCGCCTCGCCGTCCTTGCCGATACCCATGTCACCGGTGGCGATGCCCCGCACCGAGCCGTCATCGGCGTAAAGAACCTCGGCGGCGGCGAAGCCGGGATAGATCTCGACCCCCATGGCTTCGGCCTGTTCAGCAAGCCAGCGGCAGAGATTGCCGAGAGAGATGATGTAATTGCCCTCGTTATGCATCTGCGGCGGGGTGGGCATGCGAAAGCCCGAGTTGCGGGTCAGATACATGAAACGATCTTCGGCGACCGGTGTGTTGAGCGGCGCGCCGCGTTCCTTCCAATCCGGGAACAGTTCGTTCAAGGCGCGGGGTTCGAGAACCGCGCCGGACAGGATATGCGCGCCAACCTCGGAGCCTTTCTCGATCACGCAGACGCTGAGATCGTTGCCGGTTTCCTCGGCGATTTGGCGCAGCCGGATCGCGGTCGACAATCCGGAGGGCCCGGCACCGACGATCACGACATCGTATTCCATGAATTCTCGTTCCATTCGCCTTCGCCCACCTTTGTATCGCGCTCTGTTCATGTCATATCTGACACAGGGTTACGTTTACGGCAAGATGACCTGAACTCCTGAAGGAAAGAGCGGGATTTGGAAGGCAGGACTGGGATGGAACATGCCGCCGGCACCGTGCTCGCCTGGTACCATGACGCTGGCGTCGATGAGGTACTTTTGGACGCGCCTCTTGACCGATTCGCCGCGTCCACGAAGCCGCCCGCGCTTCCGGTCAGCCCGGCGCGGCGCGCCGATATATCCGCCGCGCCACCGAGCGTTTCCGCGACCCCTAACGTACCGGTAACGGCGGAGCCATCCGATCAAGCCGCCCAGCGAATCGCTGGCTCCGCGACGGATCTCGCGATGTTGCGCGAGCACCTCGCGGCGTTCGAGGGCTGCCCCTTGAAACATACCGCCAAGAATCTCGTTTTTGGCGACGGCGATCCCGACGCAAACGTAATGTTTATCGGAGAGGCACCGGGCGCCGACGAGGATCGCGAGGGCCGTCCCTTCGTGGGCGTGAGTGGTCAGCTGCTGGATCGGATGATGGCATCGATTGGGCTCGACCGGGAAAGCGCCTATATCACCAATATCCTGCCGTGGCGGCCACCGGGCAATCGAGAGCCGACACCAGCGGAGGTTGCCGCGTGCCTGCCCTTCATCAAGAGGCATATCGAGTTGGTCGCTCCCAAGGTCCTTGTTCTCGTCGGAGGAACCTCCGCCAAAACCCTGCTTGGGCGAAAGGAAGGTATCATGCGCCTGCGCGGTCGGTGGCTCTCCTATCAACCCTCGGAATCAGCGGAACCGATTCCTTCCTTGGCGACGTTTCACCCGGCCTTTCTGCTGCGTTCGCCGGGTCAAAAGGCAAACGCCTGGCATGATTTGCTCATGATAAGCCAAAAACTAATAAATATCTGTTAATACAGCGCATTATTTATTTTTATTTATCTCATACGTTAAGAATGGAGATGGTTTCTATTTTGCGTTAAAATTCTATCGTTAGACCATGAATTTTAATGATATTTTGACGTGTTTTTTCGATGAATTCAGCAAGCTAGTCCGGACCCACCATACGCGCCGCGCCGGGGTGATATGCGTTGAAAGTGCTTGTGGCGACACGCGTCTTGGCCTTAGGTGCCGTCTTGATCCGCCCCAAATCGACGGGATGGACGGTCTCGGTCGTCATGGGAGGCGCGTGTTATTCTTTGCCCGACAAAAATGATTGTGGGGGTTTCCCTCGTTGCGATCGCGACGACCTTTCCGTTCGCGGTCATGGGCGCCGCGCCGAGCCAATCCGTCGATGTTTCGCGTGGTGGCTTGGCTGGATCCGCGCCGGCTAACGTGGAGATCCCCGTTCCGATGGTCCTCAAACCAGCGGACCGGGAGAGATATCGGCGGATTTTCAAACTCCAGGAAGAAGGGAAATGGGCGGGCGCGTCCAAGATCATCAAACAGTTGGATGATGACATCCTTGTTGGTCACGCGCGTGCTCAAAAATATCTGCACCCCACGAAATACCGGTCGCGATATCCCGAGCTGCATCAATGGTTGAAAAATCACGGTGACCACCCACAGGCCTTTAGAATCCATAGACTGGCCAAGAAACGCCGGGGCCCGGGTTGGAAGCCGACGCCGGTTCCGAGCGGCGGGATTCTCCTGGGGAACGGCGCCAATCCCGTCAGTGAAGGCCCACGCGCCTATAAGTCACCTCGCAAACGCTCCGAGGCGACGCGGCGCGCGGTGTCCTCTCTTCGGAGCCAAGTCCGCCGATTGGTTCGCAAGGGTTGGCCGACCGGCGCGCTGCGGACCTTGGACAGCAAACGCGCGCGTCAATTACTGGACCCGACGGAGTTCGCGCTTGCCCGGGCCGATATCGCGCATGGCTATTTCGTGTTTGGAAAGGACGCTCAGGCGCTGAAACTCGCGGAGAAAAGTCTTTCCGAGGCGGTGGCGTCGATTCCGAAGGCTGCTTGGACCGCGGGTCTGGCGGCCTGGCGGTTGGGTAAAATCGACAAAGCCGGCGAGCATTTTCAGGCCTTGGCCGCGTGGCTTGAGGCGGGTCCGACGGCGCGCGCCGCGGGAGCATTTTGGGCGTCTCGCGCGCATCTGGCGTCGCGTCGTCCCCGGGAAGCCACGAAATGGCTGGTCCAGGCCGCGACGGTTCCGAATACGTTTTATGGTTTGTTGGCTCGGCGGGCCCTCGGCGTGAACATGCCCTTGGATTGGAGTCTACCGAAGCTGACTCGAGGCGCGTTGGAAGAGCTTATGGCTATTCCCGGTTTTCGCCGTGGTCTGGCTTTGCTTGAGCTCGATATGAAACAGGAGGCGGGTCGCGAGTTTCGCAGGCTTTTCCCGGCCCTTGACGATCTCTTGCGACCGATCGTGATGGCGATCGCCGCGCGTCATGGCTTACCCAGCCTGTCGATGCGTGTCGCCGGGGTCCTCAAGGCCGAGGGTCATCGGGCCTATTACGCGGCGCTGTTCCCAATTCCCGACTGGAAGCTCCCCGATAATCTCGGGATCGACCCGTCCTTGCTATACGCGGTCGCGCGGCGAGAGAGCCAGTTCGATCCCCTTGCCAAGAGCGGACGCGGCGCGCGGGGGCTGATGCAACTGATGCCCAGGACCGCGGCTTTCGTGGGCGAGGACAGATCCCTGCGCAGCCGCAAGGGCCGCAATACCCTTTTCGAGCCGGCCGTGAATATCGCGCTTGGCGATCGGTACATTCGCCATCTCATGGAAGACGACACTGTCGGCGCCGATCTCTTCAAGCTCCTGGCCGCGTACAACGCCGGCCCGGGGACGCTCCGCAAATGGGAGCGCGAGGTGAACTACAAGGACGATCCATTATTTTTCATCGAAGGGATACCCTCGCCTGAGACGCGAAACTTCATCGAGGACGTGCTTCGCAATCTCTGGATGTATAGACTGCGGCGCGGTGAGCCGTCGCCAAGCCTGGATCGAGTCGCCTCGGGGTCTTGGCCGCGGTATGAATCCGTCGAGGGACAGGTGGCGCGGGGATATAGGGATGCCCGGAATTGATGAGTCTCGGGATTTTGTCCCGGTAAATATCGCGGTCTTGACGGTATCGGACACGAGAACTCTCGCGGATGATCGCTCGGGAGATACCCTGGTTTCAAGGCTTGAGGGCGACGGGCACATTCTGGCCGCGCGGATGATCGTCAAGGATGAAATTGAAGCGATTGTCGCTCAATTGAGGACCTGGATCGCCGATCCCGGCGTCGACGTGGTTTTGTCGACGGGGGGGACTGGGTTAACCGGACGCGACGTGACGCCGGAGGCTTTCAAATCGGTTTTCGAGAAGGAAATCGAGGGGTTTGGCGAGATGTTCCGTTGGCTCAGTTATCAGAAGATCGGCACCTCGACGATCCAGTCCCGGGCGATCGCTGGCGTCACGGGGGGCACCTATCTGTTCGCGCTGCCCGGCTCCACCGGTGCTTGCAAGGATGCCTGGGACGATATCCTGCGGAACCAGTTGGATATCCGCTTTCGCCCCTGCAATTTTGTCGAGATCATGCCGCGATTGCGCGAGCATGAGCTGTTCGGGCGCGCCTCCTAACGTCGGGGTTTGCCTTTTGGCTCCCCTCTTTGTTCCAGGTCCCCGACCTCGTCGACATCTTGTAGAACTTCTAGAAGCTCGACCGTCGTCCCCTCGGGAAATCCGGCGATCGTATCTTCGAGGGCATGGGCGGTAGACCAGCGAATTCGGCCGAAGCGCGGCGGCGTGCGCCGCCGCCGCATGCCGATCAGCCAATAACCCCCATCCGCCGCTGGGCCCAAAACCACGTCGGCGCGCGTCAGGGCGCGAAACGCGGCGTCGATGTGGCGGGCTTCTATTTCCGGAATGTCGCTGCCCACCAGGACCGCGGGGCCAGTCCCGGGGACGGAAAGGGCGTGGTGCATGCGCGCGCCGAGATCTCCGTCGGTTTGCGCCCACGTCTTCCAGCCTCGCGGCCAGATCGGCGCGCCAAGCGCGGTTGGTGGCGTGACAAACAGATGATGACGCCGTCGGGCCCGGCCCTTTAGGCGTCGCAACAGGTTCCAGAGTTGCCGGCGGTACCAGAACCCCGCCGCGACAATCCCAAGGCCTTTGGCGAGGCGGCGCTTTACGGTTCCAAGCCTTGGCTCGCGCGCAAAGACGATCAGATGCTGTTTTCGGCTCATCTAGGCTATCCGTACAACCTGGCGATCCAGCGCGGTGGAACTCGCAGAAAATAGAGGGTCAGGCAAAGAAAATTACGCAGCATGCGTGGCAGGTAACCGGACCGTTGGTATCGGCGCGCGGAAGTGAGGGCCTTAACGTCAAACCGCGCCATTCGTGCCATGCCGATCCGGCGGATAATCTCCACATCCTCCATCAAGGGCAGGGGGTTGTACCCACCGAGGCGAGAATAAAACCGGCGGTGGATCAACAGGCCCTGATCGCCATAAGGCAAGCCCAGCCAGTTGTTGCGAAAGTTTACGATGCGTTCGAGCCTCCTGGCGGCGGTGCTGGTATCGTCCAAGGCGAAAGAGAAAACCGCGGCGCGGTCCCGATTGCGGTCATCGGAGGCGAATACCATTACGGTTGCGTCCCAGCCGCGTTCAAGGATCGTATCGGCGTGCAGAAACAGCAGCCATTCGCCCTTGGCGGCCTTGGCGCCGGCGATCAACTGTGGGCCCCGACCTCGTTCCGCCGCCACGACCTTGGCGCCAAGCTCCTCGGCCAGGGCCAGGGTCGAATCAGTCGATCCTCCGTCGGCGACCACAATCTCCAGGTCTATGCCCCGTCGATCCGCCAGCGCCAGCGCGGCGACGGTCTTGGAAAGCGTGTCGGCGGCATTCAAGGTCGGAACAATTACCGAGAGATTGAGTCTACGCGCCCGCTTGCGCCCGTCACCACGAGCCAGGTCTCGAAGCGGCGGACCGGCGTCCGGCTTGTCGTGCTTACCGCGCCGGCGGGATCTCATGGGATGCTCTTCCAGTTGAGGGGGTGAATCATGTTAAACATCCAAGCCCGCGCTTGTGGCGCGGATGCGGGTTTCTCGCCCCTTGGAATGTTGGATGAACACCACCGTCGACCTTTCCCGCCTGTTCGCCTCGCTTTGGACCCGGCCGCTTTTCTCGGCGATCGGCGAGGGTGATCTGGAACGTTTGCCAGATAAAGGCTTGGCCCATGATCATGTCAGGATCAAGGGTCTTCATGTTGATGGACATCGACCCTTGATTCGTTTGCCGAGGCTAAGCCAGTTCGGATTGGACCCGACGCGCAATCTGGCCTACCAGGCGGCTTGTTTCGAGCGGGCGAGCCAAAGTGGGCATGTGCCGGTCCTGATCGATCGTATCGAGCCATCGCCGGAGCTGCCCATGGGCGCCTTGGTGGTTTCCGAGATCGAGGGCGGACCGGTCAAGTTGCCTAGAGACCTGCCGGGAATGGCGGAGTGTTTCGCCACGGTTCATCTGCTGGCCGTCCCGGAAGAGGCGGCCCGAGCGCCACTGGCCAGTCACCACGACCCGCTTATGGGTGTCATGGGATTTATCGAGGCGCAGGCCCCGTTTATTGAAAGATCCGCGCGTGATCCGGAAGTCGTGAGGATATTGACCGAGGAACTGGACTGGGCGCGCGGATTCGCCAAGGAACGGGCTGGCGCGCACCCGCCGGCGAGACTGTGCCTGACCGATACACATCCCGGCAATTTCATGGCCGCGCCGGATGGAAGGGTGCATTTCACCGATCTGGAGAAAGCGCTCTACGGATCGCCGGGTGTGGATTTGGGGCACGCGACGGTCTTGACCTCGACGCTTTGGGATATCGATGTGCAAGCGATCCTGGAACCAGCGGATATCGAGGCGTTTTACGCCGCCTATCTCGGATTTCTGCCGTCCGATATGGCGGATGCGCTGCGTCCCTGGTTGCTGCCCATGCGACGCCTCGCTTGGCTTCGGTCGACCACCTGGAGCTGCAAATGGTATGCCGAGCGGCATGTTGGACAGGTCGAGGAAACTGGCCTGCGCGCTCGAATTCGTGAACACGTGAGCAAACGGCTCGCCGCCTTCGTTGATCTGGAGACGGTTGCCCGGGTTCGCGAGGA